>NZ_LUGJ01000032.1:0-50173 GCF_001682955.1 Megasphaera sp. DISK 18 | reverse complement strand
CTAAAGGGGAGCATATCAATCGGCAGGGCAGCCTTTTGCTGTCTGGCGTCTGTCCTGCCAATCGCTTGCGAAGTTAAGGAATCTTTGCTATAGTGAAACGAGAAAGACATTTATCGGAAGATGGGGATTATTATGACAGTCTACAGCATCTATGAAGAGCCTGTACAGCGCGTAAAAGAAGTGGTTTTGCAGCATTTCAAAGAACGAGATGTGCGCGTTTATCTCTTTGGGTCCTGGGCACGAGGAGAACAGAAGATGAGTTCCGACATCGATATAGCCATCGATAGCCGGGACGATATTTCCTATGAAATTACGTTGCTGAGAGAACGATTGGAAGAATCTACGATTCCTCGTCACGTCGATGTGGTGGATATGCATCACGCCGGAGCCGCTTTATGTCGGCGAATTCGAGAGGAGGGCGTTTTGTGGAAAGAATAACCGAACGGTATCGATTAGCCGTCAGGGCCTTGGGAAAATTTCACGAATTAGCCTCCCGTGACACCTTGAATGAAATTGAGCGGGACGCCCTGATTCAGCGGTTTGAATTTTCTTTTGAACTGATTTGGAAATGTGCTAAGGAACACCTCTATGTCCAAGACGGCATCGACGCCGCATCGCCGAAAAAAGTGATCCGTGCCTGTCGGGAAACGGGCCTTTTGAGCGACGCAGAAACGGAACAGGCCTTAAAAATGGTCGATGATCGGAATTTGACGACTCATACCTATGATGAGGCTTTTGTGGCAAGCTTAATTGGCCGCTTTCCTGAATACGACGCGGTCATGCATTCATGGCTGGAGAAATTGAAGTGATATGATGGCCTTGTTGAACGCTTTCATGAAACCTTACCGGTAAAAAGGGGCGGCTGTTCTGTGCAGCCGCCTCTTTTCTGTACTTTACCGGCCGGATGTGATAAAATATTACCGACATTGTTTAGCAGAGAGCCAATGATTTTAATCATTGGATAAATGTTTTTGTAGACAATATATTATGTTTTATCTACAAATGTGTTGTAATATAAACATGGAAACGATATATTTTAGAACAAAAACTACCGTGTCATTCATCAACTATCATTTTGTATTCTGTCCAAAGTATCGGCGCAAAATATTTCTTATTCCACAGTTAGAAAATCGTTTCAAAGAACTGACTCGACAGAAATGTGAAGAACTCGGAATTGAGCTTCTCGCAATGGAGTGCCATATTGATCATGTGCATCTTTTTTTGAAATGCTGGCCGAAGCAGTCTCCTGCCGAAATTATGAAGGAGGTAAAAGGAGCTTCTTCTCATGTTCTTCGTAACGAATTTCCAAAACTGAACGGAATGTCCAGCCTTTGGACAAGAAGTTATTTCGTTTCGACTGCGGGCAATGTCAGTAGCGATACTATCAAGTGGTATATTGATACGCAGAAAACAAGGGGGTGAGTTGCAATGATAAAGACCTACAAGTTTAAGCTTTATGCCGCAAAACGCAATAAAAAACTTCATCGGCAGATTAATGCCGCAGGTCTTGCCTACAATCATTGCATTGCCCTCCATAAGCGATACTGGCAGATATATCATAAGTTGCTGAACAGGTTTGCTTTGCAGAAGCACTTGACGAAGCTCAAGAAGCTTGAGCGGTTTAGTTATCTCAAAGAAATAGGCTCACAGGCATTGCAGGATGTCACTGACCGCATCGATAGAGCGTACAATCTCTTCTGGACCAATCTCAACAATAAACGTAAGACCGCACCGCCAGGTTTTAAGAACGTCTGCAAGTACAAGTCTTATACGCTCAAGCAGGCTGGCTGGAAGCTTGATGAGGAGCATGGCACAGTCTACATAGCCAAACAGAAGTACCGCTACTTCAAGAGCCGCAGCATCGAAGGCAGAATCAAGGCACTTACGGTTAAGCGGGACACTTTGGGAGACATTTATCTCTACTTCGTCTGTGAACAAAAATTTACAGAAGTTAAACTACGAACAGGTAAAAGCGTCGGGTTCGATTTCTGCTTTAAAGATAAAATGCTCGTTGCTCCGGATGAGGAAAATGATATTGCCGCGCCATCCTTCTTTCAGAAGAACCAGAAGGCTATCCGTACGGCCTGTCGAAATCTGTCGCGCCGTCAACTCTGCTCGAAGAATCGTCAGAAGTATCGTAAAGTATTAGCACGGCTCTATCACAAACAAGCGAATCAGCGCAGCGATTTCCACTTTAAACTCGCAAAAGAACTATGTCAGAAGTATGCAGTTATCTGTCTTGAAAGTCTCAGCATGAAGGCTATGCAGCAAGGTCACGGGAAAAAAGTCAACGACTACGGCTTTGCTGCGTTCGAGAATATCCTGGAATATGTCGGCCGTCAGACAGGAACACAAATCGTCAAGATAGATAAATTTTATCCGTCCAGTCAGATTTGTCACGACTGTGGCCACCAAAACAAAGAAGTTAAGAATATTCGTGTCTATGAATGGACTTGTCCTTCCTGCGGAATCCATCATGACCGAGATCGCAATGCAGCTAGAAATATTTTGTCAGAAGGTCTGAGACTACTAATGATCTAATCTTGTATACGGGTGGGGCATCATCCGTTAGGAGAGAGAATGTAAGGCCATCGCGAGATGCGCGGTTCTCGCTCGTATCCTAGAATCCCTCGGCTTTAGCCGTGGGAGTATGTCAAAAGCTTAAGTATACCGAGAGAATGACCCTATTTTGAAGAAAAGAGGACGCAGCTCGTGAGCTCATTAGCGATTTTAATTTTGACGAAGAATGAAGAAGACAACATTGTCGACGTTGTTAAGAATGCGAAAAAATGTACCGATGACGTTATCATCATCGATTCAGGAAGTACGGATAAGACGGTGGCACTGGCCAAGGAGCAGGGCGCGACCGTCTGTTTTCGTGCCTGGACCGACGATTTTTCAGCGCAGCGCAACTTTGCCCTCGAGCAGACAAAGGCCGATTGGGTGCTGTATCTCGATGCTGACGAACGCTTGAACGACGAGCTCATCGAGGCCGTCAAAGATGTGACGGACCATGATCCAATGACTCATCAGTATTCGATGGAGCGGAAGTCCGTCGCCTTTGGAACGACCTTCAATCACGGTGTATTAAAGCCGGACCATGTAAAGCGACTCTTTCCGCGGACGACGGTCACTTGGGTGAATAAAGTCCATGAGCATCCGGAATGTGCCCTGCCTGTTCGGAATCTTCCCGGTCATTTAGAACACTATACCTATAAAAATTGGCATCACTGGGAAGGGAAGCTCTGCCAATATACGACCATATGGGCTGAAGACGCCTATAAGCGGGGGAAACGGATTTCCTTATCGGGGATTTTTTTCCATAGTTTAGGCGGGTTCTTCAAGATGTTCGTATCCCGGGCCGGCTTCTTAGATGGTTGGATGGGAACATACATGTGCTTCAACCACTTCTTTTATACGATGTTGAAATATTTGAAATTATACGAATTGCAAAGAGCGGAGAAAAAATAATGCGGGTAGCTATTTTAGAAACAGTGAAGACCCAAGGCGGGTTTGAACAGGAATTCGACCGGCTGATCATCGATGAGCTGAAGAAAGAAGGCCATGAACCGGTCTTATATCTGCCGGAAAACAGCAGCCTGCCCGTTGACTTTGGGATTCCGATCGAATATATGAGCGGCGGTGAAATCGTCGATTATGAAGGCGCCGGCAAACTCAAAAAAATATGGCTGTCCATTCAGCGGGAACAGCGCCGTGTCCGGTGGTTCGATGCGGCCTATGAAAAGGCCTGCCGTCATGAAGTAGACGCCATTATACTGACGACGGCGACGTATCGATATTTACGATCGCTGCATAAAAGTAAACTGAAAGATAGCCCTGTACCGGTCATTTTTATTTTCTTGGGCGTCAATCCTCATGAAAAGCCGAAATTCCTGAAACAGGCTCGGCGCTGCGAAGGCTATCAAAATATCAAGTTAAAAATTACGAGCCTCCGCAATGACTTTACAGAGGATCACGTCTCTAACCTTGAAATCATTCCGCCGCCGGTTCTCCTCCCGCAAGGTGTTTCGGTGACGGCAAACCTTACGTATCATGAACCGGTCCGTATCGGTTTCTTCGGCCACTACCGCAAGGGAGAAAAAGATATTGACGGTATTATTCAAGCCTTTTTGGACAGCCATTTGGAAGGGAAGGCGGAACTCGTCGTTCAAGCGGCGCCGACCGGCCCCGATGATGCGGCCGATATGGCGCGAATTATGACCAAATACGGTAGCGAATCGGCCGTTCGGTTCATTCAGGGCAAGGTGCTGGGAAAAGCCTGGTACGACCTGCTGCAAAGCGTCGATGTCTTGTTTTTGCCTTATAGCAATGAACGCTATCTGTATAATTGGAGCGCCGTCTATTTCAATGCCTTGGCCTTGTATAAACCGGTATTGGCGACGAACGTTTTGAACCCGGAAATTCTCCGGACCTATACCGTCGGCCAAGAAGTGGACTTACAGAATCTGGGACGCCTCCATCAGCAACTGGGACAGTTTTTGCAGTCCTACGAAGAGATGCTGCCGACGTATGAGGCTGAATTAAAACGAGTAAATCATGATTTCAGTACAGCCACGTTCTTAGAGAACGTTTTAAAATAAGAAACCCGGCTGATGCGGGAGAAGAACTAAGATATTGGAAATGCTGTTGCTGCTTTTTTCAAACGATGAAGTGATAATGACCGATATCTGTAGCATCTGTCGCCATCAATAGCACTTCGCAGTTATCAAGGAGGAATAAATGGTGTTTGAACAGTTTTTTTTAGCAGTTCAACAAGATATTAAGCTATGGATTTTTTTCCCGATTTTATGTGCCGTATTTCGGGCCATTTTCATTTATGTCCATAATCCGTATCCGGGATTTGCCGGCAAACGCAACGCCTTATGGGAATGCTTTCGCTTCGGTTTCTGGTGGGGCATGGATTTAAATGCCTATGTCTTTGTCATTTCCATGGTCCTCGTTACTCTTCCGAGCCTTTTTATCGGACCTTGGCATCAGTACGGCGACCTGATTCGTGTCTTGCTCGGTATGGTTTACAGCGTCGTCCTGTATGTGGCTTTCGTCGGGAAAATGATTTTTTATGCCCAGTTTCACGATATTTTTAATAATATCATTTTCCTCGGCGAAAAAGCGGAGAAAAACAATCTTATCGATATCTTTTTTCACCAATACAATGGGGCCCGCAAATTGGCCTTACTCATCCCTTACTTAGCCATTGTCTTTTTTATCCTCCAAGGCATGATGGCGACGCCGGTTATTCCCTATCCGGCTATCAGCGGTTGGCATTACTACCTTTTCAATACATCTGTTGTATTGTTCATAATTGGGGCTTTTTATTTTTTCCGTTATGGTGGAACTTTTAAACATGATGATAAACCGGAATGGGATACGATTCCAGCCATTGTCAAGAGCGATCCCTTTTTGGCCAAAGCTACTGTTGACGACTTAATTGCTCTAAAGATGCTTCGCCATCGCCGCATGAGTGAGCGAATGCAGCGCAGTCCTGCAGAAAACCTTGCTTTCGTAAAGCCTTTCATTGAAGAACGGGGCGGCACGGTTGACTCTTTTAATGATGCTTTAAAGGCCGTCACTCATCAGGCGAAAGGGCCTAAGATAAAGAGACCATCCCATATTTTCTTGGTTGTCGGCGAAAGTTATTCTCAGCCTTATTTTGATCCGGCCTTTGCCGACCTTCATATTGCCGATGAAGGGAAGAAGTTGATGAATGACGTCCATACGGCGTCCATTAATACGACGTTATCCAGTGGCATCATTTCTCGGCCGTCTATCGTCGGCCTCATGCTGGGAATCTTCGATGCCGGGATGGAACTGAATGAACGGGAGCCTTTTTGGGAGGGGACACTGCCTACGTCGCTACCGATACAGCTGCGAAAACTGGGCTATGAAACGAATTATTGGTACGGCGGCAGTTTATCCCATGGTAACTTCAATCATTTTGCCCCGGCCTGCGGATTTAATCATTCCTATTCCGGTACCGATATCTGTGACCCGAAAGCGCCTCGTTCCTGGGTCGGTGTCTACGATCACATTTTTCTAAATAAGGTGGCCGACATGATTCAACAGCGCAGCGATGATGTGCCCCAGTTCCACTTTGTCTATACGACCTCGAATCATGGTCCCTATAAGATGCCCTTAAAAGATTTGGGCTTCGATGCTGAAAATGTCATGAAAGTCCAGGACGATGTGTTGAAAGAGAAAATCATTCCTAAGGTCTTAGGTACCTTTTGGTATGCCGATAGAGCTATTAATGACTTTATCCAGAAGATGAAGTCGGCCTATCCGGATAGCCTGTTCATCGTTACCGGCGACCATGGCTTCCAGTGTTCGGAACTGCAGCATACGTCTTTCATGAGAAGAGAGTACACTTTTCGGGAACTCCACTCGCCGGTCCTCATGTTCCATCATCCGGAAATCGATAAAAATTCACTGGTAGGCAATCGTATTGGCGGACACATGAATATTTTACCGACACTGTTTGAACTCATAGCCCCGGCGGGATTCACCTACTATTCTCTGTTTGAGTCATTGACAGAATCGGTTACGTCTTGTGTCACACCTTATCATTGGGTGGACCAGAAGGCAATTGGCGGTTGCGGAGAAACTCATTATCAACCTTTGACGGCGACATCCGGTGCGGATGTTATCCAGAAGCCTGCTCCTTATGACGATATTTGTGCCGCTGAAAAAAGTTTGACGGCTTATTTACTGCAGCGGCCTGAATTATTACGGCCGGTTGATGCCTGGCTTTGATAGGTACAGCCGGTCAGAGTGGAGAACTATCTATGTCTTATTGGCGAACATTCGAACAAAATTATCTTCCGTACGTCCCTATCTTTTTATTGACACTCAGCTGTGGTGCCGGATCGGGATCACTGATGACGGCGTCTTTTTTGGCTCACTTGATCATTTGCAGAAAAGAAGGACGGCCCATGGCGGAGACGCTGTGGAAAGCGCCTCTCGTTTGGCAGACGGTCGTGACCATTGCGCTGTTTTTGGGAACAGCGGCGCTTACGATTCCTTTTAATGATGGTAGGCCTGAGGTGATTTTAAAGTACGTCGAACGTCTGATTCCCCTTGTTTTGGTTATCCTTATGGTCCGACCAGGGAAGGGGACTTTTATTGCCGTTTGGCTCGGCATTTTCCTCTCTCTTCTTTGGTATTTGGGCTTGGTTGGAGTCTATCCGATTTGGAGGGACAATCGTTTGTTTGGCCCTTTCAGCAGCCCTAATTCCTTGGCTAGCGTGATGTTGGTTCTGCTTCCGATTGTATTATTTGGTACTATCCGCTATCGTTCTCTTTGTCCTAAAACGTCATTTTTCATGGCGGTAGCTTGTGTTGTTGCCTTTAGCATACTCCTTTGTACGGGATCTCGTAATGCCTACTTCGCTTTTTTTATCGTCTTTTTAGCCCTTTTGGTGTTCTGTTATCTGGGGAGGGAATGGCTGGCGTTAAAAATAATGGCCGGACTTCTCGTGGCGTCTTGTTTGATGATTGGCGTGGCAGCACCGCAGTTCATTTCTGACCGGCTTGACAGAGATCTTAGTCAGGATGGACGCGTTTATTTGACAAAGGTGGCCGTTCAGCTCATTGAGGAAAAGCCTTACATCGGAATCGGTCTCGGTCGTTGGGGGGAAGTTTATCATGAACGCTTTGAAGCCGATAATCCTTTCCATGAAAAAAATATCCAGTCACCTCATAATATTTACTTGCAAATTTGGAATGAAACGGGACTTGTCGGCCTTAGTGGCTTTTTAATACTCATCTTATTCCAACTAAGAGTAGTCCTCCATTCACTCATCGCTTATTATCGGAGCCACGGGCCGGGATTTCCCTGGCTGGCCGGATTTTTCCTACCTATCTTAGCTATCTATCTCTTTGGCCTCTTTGACTATGATTTTTTTGGCCGCCATATGATGCATCTCTATTGGTTTTTCTGGGGAATGACTATCTACAGCTGCGAGTACTATAAAAAGGAGATAAACCTCTGATGGAGCTTTCATTGAGTATTATCATACCCGTTTACAATAATGAAATCTATTTGCAGAATACACTGAAGAGCGTACTGAATCAAAGCTATGAGGATTTTGAGCTCTTACTTGTGGATGATGGTTCAACTGACGGTAGCTTGTCTGTTTGTCAGACATTTGCTGTACAAGATGGGCGAGTGCGCGTCATTCATAAAGAAAACGGCGGTGTCAGTTCGGCCCGTAATCGAGGCCTTGATGAAGCACAAGGGAAATACATTGCCTTTGTTGACGGCGATGACTGTATCGATACTAAGATGTACGAAGTCATGATTGATATCTTAGAAGGCGAGAAGGCTGACCTCGTCAACTGTCGGGTTATTAAGGAAAGTTCATATGAGGACACTCCTTATGAAGTCGGGACCATCGAAGTCAGTGATTTGCCGCTGAATTATCTGTCGAAAAAAGGCTATTTTATTGACAGCTCCTTAAATAAAATCTATCGGCGAGAGCTCATCGGCGACACACGGTTCAATGAAACCATATCTTATTCAGAGGATAAGCTGTTTGTAACGGAAGTCATCTTAAAAGCAAGGACGATGGCCCTCGTATCCAACACCTTTTACCACTATATCCAACATAAAGACAGTCTGTCTTGGAAAGATTCGGAAGACGTGTGGCTTGGAAATTTCAAGGTTCATCAACAAATCTATCAGCAGATGGAGGCTGGTGGTATTATCGGAGCTACTTTAGACAGTGCCTTTCGAGGCTATGTTCGCTCCATCATTGCTCTCTTGCGCTATGATATAAAACATCGCCGAAAAGATGCGTACAATCAGACGCTGATGGAACATGAAGCGGTATTGAAACGATTTCTGAAAGTAACGCCCTTGCCATTGGGGAAAAAATTAGAATATCTGACCTATATAGCCTCTTATAATCTGGCCTCCTTGGTTCACTATTATCCTAAACGGAGGCGATCGTAATGCATCTGTGTCAGGCAGGGGACAATTCTTTTTTGAATCAGTCTGCCAGCGGGAAAAAAGTCTTGGTTATTGTCCCTCATGAAGATGATGAAATAAATGTAGCCGGCAGTTTGATGTACCATTACATTCAAAGCGGCGCAGAGGTCTTTTGTGCCTTTACGACCAATGGAGACTATTCTTTTGCTGCTGAAACACGAATGAAAGAGGCCTGGAAATCGCTGCAGGTCTTAGGCGTAAGGAAAATCTTCTTTTTAGGTTATGGGGATACGTCCAATGCCTATGCCGGCGGTCATCTTTTCTATGCGACGGACAAGGCGGTGACGTCTCCGGCAGGGCATCAAGAAACCTACGGTTGTCATGAGTTCCCTGATTACGCCTTTGTAAAGCGGGGACAGCACAGCCGCTACTGCCGCCAGAACTTCAAACAGGATTTAACGGACCTGATACTGGATATAAGGGCTGATCTCCTCGTCGTCGTAGACTGCGATGTCCACGCAGACCATCGGGCGGCTTCCATCGTCTTTGAGGAAGCTTTGGGAGACATCCTTCGACAGTCCGGGAACTCATATCATCCGACAGTCTTAAAGGGCTTCGCTTACTGTACGTCTTTTGGGGCACCGAAAGATTTCTATGCGGACAATATTCGTTCTGTGCCTAAACCGTCTGCCGGCGACGACATTCTCATCGATACTTCTTCATATGAATGGAACAAACGCTTGCGGATTCCGGTACATCCTGCTTGTCGGGGCATGTATTTACGGCATAATATTCTATACCGGGCGCTGTTTCAACATGCATCCCAAAGTGCAGCCCTCCACGCTGTTCGGATTGCCAATGGCGACGCTGTTTTTTGGCGACGGCGGACGGATAATCTGGCTTTTCAGGCTGATGTTACGGCCTCTTCCGGTGATGCATCCAAGGTCTGTGATTTTAAACTGAGTGATACCGATGATATTGATGCGAAAAAATTTGTTCCGGCTCAGTATCTGTGGAGTCCGGATGATCGGGATGCAAAACGATGCCTCCATTTTCAGTGGTTGTCTCAGCAGGTCATTACGATGGTGAGTCTTGCCGGAAACATAGAAGACAGCGGACGGATTGAAAAAGTTCGCCTTTCCTTTAGCGATGGAACTTCCTATGATATCGGCCCTTTACCGACAAGAGGCCGTGTTCTTGAATACACCTTGCCAACCCCTAAGCGCGTATCGGCTTGTACCTTGAAGATTCTCGAAACTACAGGAGCGGCATGGGGATTAAGTGACGTCGGAATTTTTTCTGAAATTCATCCGAAGGGCGTCATTCCCCCTTTTATAAAACTTCTCGTTGGGGATGACTTTGTTTATGATTATGTATTACCTCTGGAGCAAGAATGTTGTCCGTTGAACTTGTACCGCTGTCAGACATCGTCACCGGTTACCTACACCGTCGTTGATAGTGATGGGGCAGTTGTCGATTCACAGGGGGTGGTTTCTTTTTCAAAAGAAGCCCGCTATGCTGTCGTTCGAGCGGAACTGGCCGATAACCCTGCCATATATGACCAAATTTATCTCCATCGGGTGCGTCCTGCTTTTTTGGTAAAACGCAGGCTGTTTCAATGGCTGGAAGATACACTGCTTACGTTTTATTTAAAAAAGTATCGAAAGTACACCCATATTCGTCATAAATATTTAAAACAGATATAAGTACATAAAAAATTCGATTGGTACTGGATAAGGAAATATAGTTTTTTTGAAGTTTTTATAGTATAATAACGAAGGTTGGATATATAAGGCAGTTGGGAAGGTGTCCTATGGAGCAAAAAGGGGTATTATCGGTCATCGTACCGGTATATAAGGTGGAAGCATATCTGCATCGGTGTATCGATTCGATCCGCAATCAAACGTATAAACAGTTGCAAATCATTCTAGTAGACGACGGTTCACCGGATGGCTGTGGGAAAATCTGCGATGACTATACCCGACTCGACGATCGTATCATCGCCGTCCATCAGGAAAACGAGGGCTTGAGTGGAGCGAGAAACAACGGGCTTCTTTTTGCTAAGGGAGAATACATCGCCTTCGTCGACAGCGATGACTGGCTCCATCCTGAGATGTATGAACGGCTTATCGCGCTTATCGAAAAATATGATCTCGATATGGCTCGCTGTTCCGTCATCGGCTCCGATGGGACTAAGGAAGAGGCTATTTTGCCGCGTAAAAAGGGCGTGGAAAATCAGCTTATTACCGGCTCGGATGTTTTTGAATTGTATTTTACGGAATTTCTCTGCAAAGTTGTTTGGAATGCCGTCTATAAGCGACATATTGTCATCGATATTTTATCGCCCGAACGCTGCCATTCACAGGATAATTACGTGTCGGGCCGCTACTTGTACCGCAGTCAACGGATGATGATTACCGATGAATGTTTATACTACTATTACAAAAACCCGACGAGCACGACCCATGGCGGGCACAAGCGGTTTTTGGACATCTGTATCTGCACTGAAAAATTGCGTGACGATTTGATTCATCAAGAACATATGCGTAACTCGTCGTATATTGATAGACTCAATAAAAAACTGGCTCGAGAGTTCTTTCATTTCGTTCGGGCCGAAGATGATCGGTATCGTCTGCAGTCTATGGAGAGGGAACAGAAGCGATTCATTGATGCGAACTTAGACTTCTTCCGTCGCCTCCGATTTGATTGGCTGCTGAGAAAGAAAAAGATATCCTTATATTAATGAAGCGAGGTTTGAAAATGGCAAATACATTTACGACGGAATATTTTGAAAATGCGACATTATATACCGAAAAACATGCCTTTGAATGGCTTCCGGAACATGATGAACGGCCGGCTATGCATATCGGCTTTAATATTAACGATCCTTTTTTTAAACCCTTGGGGGCAGAAATTACATCGATTTTAGAAACCAATAAAGACATCGCTTTTTCTTTCCATGTCTTTGTCGACAGCTACAGCCCGGAAAATAAGGATAATTTAGAAAAGACGGCTAAAAAATATGGCTGTAATGTCTATTTATATGTGATGGATATGAGCATCTATCAGAATTTTCATATCAAAGTTGCTCGTTTTTCTCGGGTTACGTATATTCGCATCGTTATGCCGTGGATTTTACGGAACTACACCGACCACTACTTGTACTTAGATTCAGATATGATATGTGTTGGCAGTTTAAAACAGTTTTTGACGACGGATTTAGAAGGTAAGGCTATCGGTGCCTTGACCTATTCGACACCTGATCGAGTAGCCTTTTTGAAGATGAAACAAGATGTCTATTTTTCAGACGGCTTGATGTGGATCGATGTCAAGGAATGGATCCGCGAAAAAATTACGGAACAGGTCTTTGCCTATCAAGGGGCCGATCCGCGGCGTTTCAAGGGACAGACCCAGGATTTGTTGAATCTTGTCATCGACGGGAATATGAAGCCCATTCCGAATTTATTCCATCATAAGAATAAAGATTTCAGCATAGAAGGAATCCTGATTCATTATTCCGGTCGGGACAAGCCTTGGGAATTAGTCCTTGATTCGGATGATGAATTGTGGCGCCACTACCTGGATATTTCCTTCTGGGACAGCATGAACGATCCCATGCCTCCTAGGGAACCGTCCTACTACCACAGCTTCAAACGGCTGGCAGAAGTCTATCAGGAAAAGGGCGAAACGTGGAAACGAATTCAATGCCTGTTTTGGTATAGCTGGCTGAAAATTCGCTATAAGTTATAATAAACGAGGCCCCGCAGTCCGTTGATACATCCTTTTTGCGGGGCCTTTTTGGTATGCTTTTTATCGGTGGCACGACGGAGCTCGAATTTGCCGTGCTCGGAAGAAGAGAAAGTAGGGAATACATATGAGAATTGCTGTTGCCGGGACCGGATATGTCGGTCTTTCGAATAGTATGCTGCTGGCTCAGCATAATGAAGTTATTGCTTTGGACATTATTCCAGAAAAGGTGTCCCTGTTAAATAAAGGTCAGTCTCCCATTGTGGATGCTGATATTTCAGCTTTTTTGCAGCGTGACGACCTGCACTTTAAGGCGACTCTTGATGCCAAGGAAGCTTTTACCGGGGCTGATTTCGTCATTATTTCGACGCCGACCAATTACGATCCCAAGCGGAACTTTTTTGATACGTCATCGGTAGAAACGGTCATCGAGGAAGTGTTGGCCATCAATCCTAAGGCCGTCATGGTCATCAAGTCGACGGTCCCTGTCGGGTATACACAGCAAATTAAGGCCAAGTACGGGACGGATAATATTTTATTCTCGCCGGAATTTTTGCGGGAAGGGAAGGCACTCTACGATAATCTTCATCCGTCGCGCATCGTCGTCGGCGAAGTGTCGGATCGGGCCAAGACCTTTGCCAATTTATTAGTCGAGGGGGCGGTCAAAGACGATATTCCTGTCTTATTTACCGGGTCTACGGAAGCGGAAGCCATAAAGCTCTTTGCCAATACCTATTTAGCTCTGCGCGTGGCCTACTTCAATGAACTCGATTCGTATGCCGAAATGCGTGGTCTCAGTACCAAGGAAATCATCAAAGGCGTCTGCCTCGATCCTCGTATCGGTGATTTCTATAACAACCCGTCCTTCGGTTATGGCGGTTATTGCCTGCCGAAAGATACAAAGCAGCTCTTGGCCAACTATCAGGATGTGCCTCAAAATCTGATTTCTGCTATTGTCGCCGCCAATCGGACGCGGAAGGACCATATTGCCGATATGCTCATCGCCCAAAATCCTCGCATTGTCGGTGTCTATCGGCTGACGATGAAGAGTCACTCCGATAATTTCAGGGCTTCGGCTATTCAAGGGGTCATGAAGCGCATCAAGGCGAAGGGCATTGAAGTCGTCGTCTATGAACCGACGCTGAAAGAAGAAACCTTTTTCCATTCTCGCGTCATTCGAGACTTAGATGAATTCAAAGAGATGAGCGATATCATCATTTCCAATCGCTGGTCAGATAAATTGACCGATGTCAAGGATAAAGTATATACGCGGGATCTTTTTGACCGCGATTAAGAGGGGAGAACTGAATATGGCAAATTTTAAACCCTTTGATACAGCACAAAAAGTCCTTATTACCGGTGCTGCCGGATTTATCGGTTTCCACTTGGCCAAGCGGCTGCTGGCTAAAGGGGCGACGGTCCTGGGCTTCGACAACCTCAATGATTACTATGATGTCACCTTAAAAGATGCGCGCCTCGAAATTTTGCACCAGTTCCCGAATTTCACCTTTGTGAAGGGCGACTTAGCTGATGAACAGGCCGTAGAACAAATTTTTTCGTCATTTCATCCGGACATCGTCGTCAACTTGGCGGCTCAGGCCGGCGTCCGCTACAGTATCGACCATCCGCGGACCTATATCGATTCGAATATCATCGGCTTCTTCAATATCCTCGAAGCTTGCCGGCACCATAAGGTTACTCACCTGTTGTTCGCCTCCAGTTCATCGGTCTATGGCAATCAGGAAAAGACTCCCTTTTCGACGACGGATAACGTCGACCATCCCATCAGCCTCTATGCAGCGACGAAGAAATCGAACGAGCTCATGGCCTATACCTACAGCCACCTCTATGGGGTTCCGGCGACGGGTCTGCGCTTCTTTACCGTCTATGGTCCTTACGGCCGTCCGAACATGGCTTATTTCAAGTTTGCCAATAAGATACGCAATGGGGAAGCCATTCAAATTTATAACCACGGTGACATGTACCGCGACTTTACTTACGTCGACGACATCGTAACCGGCATTGAGCATATGCTCTCTAATCCTCCTGTAAAAAATAAACTGGGCGATCCATATAAAGTCTATAATATCGGCAACCATAAGCCGGAACAGCTCATGCACTTCATTGAAGTTTTGGAACAAGCCCTTGGTAAGACGGCGGAAAAAGAATATCTGCCCATGCAGGCCGGTGACGTCTATCAGACTTATGCCGACGTCAGTGAATTGCAGCGTGATTTCGATTTCAAGCCGGAAACGACGATTGAAGAAGGACTGGGGCAATTTGCCGAATGGTACAGATCGTACTACGGTTTGTAATGAGCAAGATAGGAGAATATGTATGTACTATACGATGAGTTATGCTTCGCCTTTAGGGGCTATGACCATCGCGGCCAATGAAACGGCCTTGGTCGGTCTTTGGTTTGACGGGCAGAAATATGATAGGGACGGATTGAAAGGGGCTGAGGTGACGGAGGAAGAGACGCCGGTCCTTAAGAAGGCTGTCCGTTGGCTTGACGACTATTTTGCCGGTCGTATGCCGGCTATCATGAGTCTGCCACTGGCGCCGGAGGGTAATGAATTCCGCCGCCGCGTATGGAGCCTCCTCTGTCAGATTCCCTACGGGCAGACGACGACCTATGGCGAGTTGGCCAAAGCCGTGGAAGCCCAGACGGGGAAGACGATGTCTCCGCAGGCCGTTGGCGGTGCTGTCGGTCACAATCCTATTTCGATCATTATTCCCTGCCACCGCGTCTTAGGGGCCAGTGGCAAGGCGACGGGATATGCCGGCGGCATCGATAAAAAAATAGCCCTCCTTCATCTGGAGGGCTTGCTTGTCAAAGAATGATGTCTTACGTTTTTGTCAGGGCTTCGATGAATTGACCGGCAATCCCGGACAGGTAGCGATGTTTGGCTGTGATGACGGCCAGGCGCGTGTAAAGTCGGGGCTCGTCGATGACTTTCATTTGGAGCGTTGTCAGCCTTGACGGTGAGAGGGCTGAGGCCGGGACAACGGCATAGCCGAGTCCAGCTTCGGCCCAAAGGAGGGTCGTCCGGGCATCATCGTTTCGACAGAGGATGGACGGTGTAAGGTTGTGTCCTTCGCAGACGTCGAGGAGGAGCTGATTGAAGCGGCGGTAGACGATGAGGGGCAGGCCGTCTAAATCAGGGATGGTCAAGGTCTCTTTTTCGGGGGCCGGATCTTTTCCGGCATAGGCCAGGACCATCGGTTCTTCCGGCAAAAAGGTACAGTCGAAGGCTTCCTGCTTAAAAGGCGTGCGGACGATGCCGATTTCAATCAGGCCCTTTCGCAGCATATCTAAGATGTGGAAGGTATTGCCGTCGTAGATTTCAAAGCGGATGCCGCGGTGGCTGTCGTGAAATTGCCGAAGGGCCGGCCGCAGGATGACGCTGCCTGAGGATGAGACGGTGCCGATGGATAAGGTACCCCGCAGTCCGCTTTTGAAGTCGCCGATTTCGCGGCGCGTCGAATCAGCCAGGGTGATGAGCTGGCGGGCCCGTCGGTAGAGGATTTCTCCGGCATCGGTCAAGGTGACGCTGCGCGGTTCCCGCTGGAAGAGTTCGACGCCCAGTTCTTCTTCGAGGGCTTTCATTTGCTGGCTTAAGGGCGGCTGGGCCATATTCAGGCGCCGGGCAGCTGCCGTGATCTGGCCTTCTTCGGCGATGGCCAAAAAGTACGTGAGTTGACGAAGGTCCATAGTCTCTCCTTTTTTTGTGGTATATGATTTACGTATATTATAGCAATGATACAAATATTTTCAATATAGATATACCTATGGTATACTAGCCATGTAAAAAAATCCCTTTAATTTTCAGAAAGGATGAATCTCATGGATCTTGTCACACCGAAACGAGACGCCCACTTTTATTGGACGCTCTTCAAATCGACTTTTTTAATCAGTGCCTTCACCGTCGGCGGCGGCTTCGTCATCATCCCTTTGCTCAAGGGGAAGTACGTCGACGAATACCATTGGATCAGCGATAAGGATACCCTCGATATGGTGGCCATTGCCCAGTCCATGCCGGGCGTCGTCGCCGTCAACAGCGCCGTCATCTTAGGCTACCGTATGGCAGGGGTTCTCGGAACCTTGGTGGCCCTTGTCGCCACGGTCCTGCCTTGTTTGATTACTCTGACCATTATTTCTTACAGCTATGATTATTTTATTCAAAATGCCTATATTAAAATGGTTCTTCGCGGCATGCAGTGTGGGGCGACGGCTCTCATCGTTAATGTCGGCATCGATCTCTTGGTCAAACAGGGGAAAAAGAAGCTGCTCCTGCCGATGCTGATCATCATCGGAACCTTTGTGGCCAACTTGTTCTTCGATACCAATATCATGGTGCTCATCCTCATCGACGGCATCATCGGTTTCTTATTCATGCGCGCAGCGCAGTATAACTAGGGGGTGCCGTCATGATCTATGCTTTGCTCTTTTGGGAATTTTTTAAAGTCGGCATATTCTGCGTCGGCGGCGGCTATGCTTCTATGCCGCTCATTCAGGCCAGCGTCGTCGATACCTTTCACTGGCTGACCATGAGCGAATTCGTCGATATCTTTACGATTTCGCAGATGACGCCGGGGCCGATCGGCATCAACGCGGCGACCTTCGTCGGGACCCGCATCGCCGGCCTTCCCGGGGCCATCGTCGCTACCATGGGCTTCGTAACGCCGTCCTTTTTCTTGGGTATCTTTTTAGCCCGTATCTTTTTGAAATACGGCGATATCGGGCCGATTCGCGGCATTTTGAACGGCCTGCGTCCGGCCGTCGTAGCTCTTATCTGCGTAGCCAGCCTGAGCTTCATTCTCCTGGCTTTATGGAATACGGAAGAGCTGCCCTCTGATTGGATGGCTTTCAGCAGCGGCGGACTCGTCATCCTCATCGCCGCCATCGTGGCAACCCGTAAGGGAATCGGCGTCATCAAGGTCCTTCTCGGTTCCGGCGTCTTAGGCTTGGTATTGGGGATGGCCGGCCTTATCTAATTTTATAGTAATCATCGGTGATACCATGCAGAAATCGGCTCGGCTGATAGCTCTGCCGGGCATACCCTTGGTGCCAGCTCAGATACAGCCTCTTTTTTGCACGCGTCATGGCGACATAAAAGAGGCGTATTTCTTCTTGTATATTCCCATTTTGTCGGGACCAATAGGTCGGGAAGACATGGTCTTCTAAACTGGCCATAAAGACGTAGTCGAATTCAAGGCCTTTGGCCTGGTGAATGGTGATGATCGGTATTTTCGGGTCTTTGGACAGCATGCTGTCGAGTTCGCTGTTGGAAAGGGCCGTCATTTTGAGAAATTCGGTCAGGGCGTCGCGCGGATTCTGGCCGGGATCGTCTGTTTCTTTGGCGATGCGGTAGAGTTTGCGGATGTTTTCCAGCCGGTCGATGTGATTGGCTGCATCGGAGGTATCGCGATGTGTTTGATACCAGGCTTTGACGCCGCTGTCGTTCATGACGGACGTAATGACTTCGGTGGGCCGTGCCTGATAGGACAAGCGCCGCAAGGCGTCCATTTCACGGCTGAAGGGGGCAAAGAGGGGGAGATAGATGGCCATCGCGGCTCGTCGTGCCCCTTCCGTCGGGCGGATCTTCTCTTCGATGGCATAGACCAGGAGGCCGGCTGTGGCCAGAATATCGTCAAAGGCGTCGTGCGTCGGTTTATGGCCAATGGGAAAGTGGTGACTCAAAGTGTCTAATTTATGGTTGATCAAGTTCGGATAAAAACGGCGGTAGATGTCGAGAGTGTCGTAATAGGGAAAGTCTGCCCTTTCAGAAAGGCCCAGGCGCTGCAGTTCGCTGTGGAGGATGGATAAGTCGTAGGTGACGTTGTGGCCGACGATGACGGCGTCTTTGGCAAAGGCCAAGAACCTTGTCAGGGCTTCTTGCGGAGGAATTCCTTCGGCGGCTAACATTTCGTCACTGATGTGGTGGACGTAGTATGATGTGCCGACGGAGCGGCCGGCCTTTACATAGGTGTTGAACTTATCCTTTACCTGTCCCTTGGCATCGAGGCGGATGGCGGCAATCTGGATGATTTCATCCTGCGTCGTGTCCGTGCCCGTACTTTCGACGTCGAAGACGACCAGCCGTTCCTCGGCTAAGGCCGTCAGCAACAGACCATAAGGGTCACCCGCTTGGTGGGACAGGGGATCGATGAAATCGCTGAGCATGAGGCCGACCTTTCGATAGGAATCGCTTTCAATGGTCTCCAAGGTACGCCGGCCGATGCGGGGGACGAAGCGTTGGACGATTCGCTTCAGGCTGAGGTTGTCGTGCTTATTGAGCGAGAGTCGCAGGTAGGCCAGGACGTCTTTGCATTCCTGCCGTTTGAACAGGTGAAACTGGTCGATGCAGGTAACCGGCAGCTGCTGGTCTTGGGGAAACTTTTGGTTGTGCGAGGTAATGCCCATCCAGATCAGTTTAGCCTGGCGGTTGTCGCGGACAAGAATGCAGGTCTTCAGTTGTTCTTCCGGGGGCAGGGCCTTGATTTCCTGGAAAATCCAGCGGGATTCCTCCATCCAGGTGTCGGCTTTATGAAGGACGATGGGTTCGCCGCGTTCCTTTGACGCGGAGATGCCCGGCCGGGTATAGATTTTCTGGACGGTCGCCAGTCCCATGCCGCGGAATAAGAAGGTCTGAGCGGCATCCAGCAGGAGCTGGGTAGACCGGTAATTTTTGATGAAGGTAATTTCCCGGGGATGATAACCGGCTCTAAATTCTTCCCAAATGTATTCAGGATAGGAGCCGCGCCATTCGTAAATGGTTTGGAAATAGTCGCCGCAAAGGAGGATGTTGCGGCCCGGGAAGAGGCGGCTGATGACAGTGTATTCGACTTCGCTCGTATCCTGCATTTCGTCGACGGAGATGAAGCGGAACTTTTCCCGCCAGCGGCGGCAGATGGCATCGTCTTGGAGAAATTCATAGGCCCCGGTAATGAGGTCGGTAAAATCGACGGCGTGGTTTTCGGCAAGGGCGGCGTCGTACTCCCAGACAAGGTCTTCGCCGTAGTCCGTGAGCCAATCTTTGAGGTCATCCTGAATATTGGTAAAATCGCGCAGGCCGGGGATGACTCGTTTCTTTTTTTCAAATTCGATGAAGGTCTGAAGTTCCTGTAATGCCGGACGCGGTGTCGTTTGTGTGAGTTCTATGGCGCCGATAATCTGTTTACAGTCTTCGTCATCATAGATCAGAAAATCGTTGTAGCGGTCGCTTTGTCGCTTGGTCTCTTCTTTGATGAGACTGTAGCAGAAGCTGTGGATGGTCTTTACGGTGACGGCGAACCCTTCTTCTGGCACCGTGTCGATGATGCGGTTCTTCAGTTCTTTGCAGGCTCGATTGGTAAAGGTCAGGCATAAGATTTCCGAACCCTCGGCTTTCTTTTTTTCTATGATATTGGCAACCCTCTCTGCCAGGACCCGGGTCTTGCCGGTTCCGGCCGGGGCATTGAGTAAAATGGACTCTGACAGCTCCTGTACGACTTGCTGCTGCTCGGCGTTTAGATGCATAAGTATTCCTCCATAAGATAGTCTTTATCCCATTGTAACACAGTCCCCGATAGGGGGATACTGTCTTACCATAGAAAGGCGGTTTTTCATTGACAGGCAGGTGTGTTTTTGATAGAATCAAAGTGTGTTTGATAAATATTTTAATCAATAAGGAGACGCACTATGACAAAATGTTTATGGACAGGTTTTTATGCCGTTTGTAAACAGTCTCCGTGTATCTAACTGAAAGCCCAAAGGTGATTTCTGTCACTTTTGGGTTTTGTTATTCCTAAGGAGGGGTCTCTGATGAAGGTAGCTTTAATTATGGGAAGCGACTCTGATTTTCCCGTTATGAAAAAAGCAGTAGCTATTTTTAAAGAATTTGGGGTAGACTATGAAGTCTTATTGGCATCGGCCCATCGGACGCCGGCAGCCGTTCGTGAATTCGTCACGACAGCTGAAGAACGCGGTATCCGGGCTTTTGTCGTCGGCGCCGGCATGGCAGCTCATTTGCCCGGTGTCGTAGCCAGCTACACGACGCTGCCGGTCATCGGCGTTCCTTTGGAAAGCGGCAGTTTGCAGGGCATGGATGCCCTCTTGGCCATCGTTCAGATGCCGTCGGGGATTCCCGTCGCTACTGTCGCCATTAACGGCGCAAAGAATGCGGCCCTTTTGGCTGTTCAGATCGGCGCTGTCAGCGATGCCGAATTAGCGAAGAAGTACAAGGCTTATCGCGAAAACATGGCCAATGAAGTCATGGCTAAGAACCAGAAATTACAAGAAGACGTAAAAGCTCTGTAAGGGGATTGCGTCCTATTTTTCTCAATAACAGGAGGTTTAATTCATGTTTTACGATCCGATTTGGGATAAGCAGCATGAAGAATGTGGCGTCTTAGGGATTTTTGATAAACACCTTGATATTCCCCGCTACGTATATTGGGGGCTCTTTGCCCTGCAGCACCGCGGCCAGGAAAGTGGTGGCATCGCTTTGACCGACGGCCAGGATATTCATACCTACCGCGGTATGGGGCTCATCAGCACGGTCTTTGCCGACGGCGTACCGGAAGAAGAAGGGGGGCCGGTCGGTATCGGCCACGTCCGCTATTCGACGACCGGTTCCAACAACCCGCGCAATATCCAGCCCTTGGCGGTATATACACCGATGGGACAGTTGGCCCTGGCTCATAACGGCAACCTGACCAATACCCGGGCTCTCCGCGAAGAACTCGACCGTGGCGGCGCTGCTTTCCAGACGACTATGGATAGTGAAATCATCGTCAACCTCATCAGCCGCAGCCAGAAATCCACCATTGAAGAACGTATCATGGAAAGCATGAACCGCATTCAAGGTGCCTACTCTTTGGTCCTCATGACCAAAGATACCCTTTATGGCGTCCGTGACCCTTACGGTTTCCGTCCGTTGTGCATCGGTCGTACCGATGAAGGCGGTTGGGTCCTGGCTTCGGAAACGTGTGCCCTCGACGCCATTGGCGCTAAATTCGTCCGCGACGTCCATCCCGGTGAATTCGTTCAGATCAATGAAAACGGTGTCAAATCGACGATCTTCGCCAAGGCACCGCGCAAGCAGGTCTGTTCTTTTGAATACATCTATTTTGCCCGTCCCGACAGCGTCATCGACGGTCAGGACGTCTATCAGGCCCGCCTGAACATGGGTCGTGAAATGTGGAATGAAACTCAGTACGATGCCGACATCGTCATCTCTGTCCCCGACAGCGGTAACACGGCAGCCATCGGTTACTCTCAGGCTTCGGGCATTCCTTTCAAACATGGTCTCATCAAAAACCGCTACATGGGCCGTACCTTTATTAAGCCGAATCAGAAACAGCGTGAATTAGCTGTTCGCATGAAACTCAACGTCGTTAAATCCGTCGTAAAGGGCAAGCGCATCGTCATGGTCGACGACTCCATCGTCCGCGGCACGACGAGCGGCATCATCTGTAAGCTCCTGCGGGAAGCCGGTGCCAAGGAAGTCTATATGTGCGTTTCGGCACCGCCTATCAAATATCCCTGCTTCTACGGCATCGATACGTCGGTCCGCAAGGAACTCATTGCGTCGACCTTCAGCCAGGAACAGATTCAAAAATACATCGGCGTCGACAAGCTGCACTTCATTTCCATCGACGGCCTCAACCGGGCCATTGAACACATTCCTCAGGAAGATATGTGCTTAGCTTGCTTCAACGATGATTATCCTACGGATACGCCGCAGACGAACGAGGAAGGAGAAAAATATGCTCTCGAACACAAATAAAGGTTTGACCTATGCCGATGCCGGTGTCGATATCGACGCAGGCAATAAAGCCGTCGAATTGATGAAAGACTCTGTAAAAGCTACGTACCGTCCGGAAGTCCTCGGCGACCTCGGCGGTTTCGGCGGCCTCTTTTCGCTGATGGACAGCGATATTAAAAAGCCGATTCTGGTCAGCGGTACCGACGGTGTCGGTACGAAACTGCGCCTGGCCATCCTGATGGACAAGCACGATACGGTCGGTCAGGACTGCGTGGCCATGTCCATCAATGACGTCCTCGTTCAAGGTGCGGAACCCTTGTTCTTTCTCGATTACATCGCCGTCGGCAAGCTCGATCCGGTTCAGGTTGCCTCCATTGTAAAAGGGGTAGCCAATGCCTGCAAAGAATCAGGCTGCGCTCTCCTCGGCGGTGAAACGGCAGAAATGGCCGGCTTCTATGCCAAAGACGACTACGATTTGGCCGGCTTTGGCGTCGGCATCGTCGACCGGGATAAAGTCATTACCGGCGAAACAATCAAGGCCGGCGACGTCCTCATCGGCTTGCCGTCGACGGGGGTTCATTCCAACGGTTTTTCCTTGGTCCGTAAAATCGTCTTTGAACGCCAGCAGATGAAACTCGACCAGTACGTCGATGAATTGGGCATGACCATCGGTGAATGCCTGCTCACGCCGACCCGCCTCTATCCGCGTCCGTGCCTGCCGATCATCAAGAACTTTACCGTCAAAGGCATGGTCCACATCACCGGCGGCGGTTTCTATGAAAATATTCCCCGCGTCCTGCCAAAAGGCGTCGGCGTCGATATCGACGTCACGTCGTGGCCGCAGCTGCCGATTTTCTCGCTCCTCCAGCAGTGGGGCGGCGTCGATGCCAAGGAAATGTACCGCACCTTTAACATGGGTATCGGCATGATCATGATCGTCGATGAAAAGGATGCTGACAGCATCCTTAAGAACTTGGCCGACCGCGATGAAAAAGCTTATGTCATCGGCAAAGTTGTAGATTCGGACGTACCCGTTACCTTGCGGGGAGGCGTGTTCCATGACTAAGAAAAAGATGGTCATCTTCGCCTCAGGCCGCGGCTCCAATGCCATTGCTCTCCACGATGCCGTCGAAGCCGGTACCATCAAGGCTGATATCAAGGCCTTGGTCTGCGATATCCCCGGCGCACCGGTCATGAATCGGGCCCGCGAATGGGGGATACCGGTCATCTTAGCCGACCGCAAGGCCTTTGATTCGAAAGAAGCTTTTGAATCATATATCCTCGAAGCCATTGCTCCTTATGAAGCAGACCTTATCTGCCTGGCCGGCTTCATGCGGCTCTTGAGCGGCGACTTCATCGCTCATTATGAACACAAGATGCTCAATATCCATCCGGCTCTCTTGCCGTCCTTCCGCGGCCTCCACGCTCAGCGTCAGGCCATTGAAGCCGGGGTGAAGATTGCCGGCTGCACGGTTCACTTCGTCGTGCCTGATATGGATGCCGGCCCGATTATCCTACAGTCTTCCGTGCCGGTTTATGAAGATGATACGGAAGATACGCTGGCGGCTCGTATCCTCACTAAGGAACATCCGACTTACATTAAGGCAGCGGCACTCTTTTGTGACGACAAACTGACGGTTCGCGGTAATGTCGTCCTGGGAACTCAGGAATAGGAGGAAGGTTAGCATGAAGGTAAAACGCGCACTCATTAGTGTATCTGATAAAACGGGCGTCGTCGAATTGGGCAAGGCCCTGGCGGCTCTCGGCATTGAAATCATTTCGACGGGCGGTACCATGCGTACGTTAAAAGAAGCAGGCGTACCGGTCATTGCCGTTCAGGACGTAACGGGCTTTCCGGAAATGATGGACGGCCGCGTCAAGACCCTTAATCCGAAGATTCACGGCGCTATTTTGGCTGTCCGCGATAATCCGGAACACGTCAAAGCTATGAAGGATCACGACATTACGCCAATCGATTTGGTCGTCGTCAACCTCTATCCGTTCCAGCAGACCATTGCCAAACCGAATGTCACCTTGGCCGAAGCCATTGAAAACATCGACATCGGCGGTCCCTGCATGGTTCGTGCTTCGGCGAAGAATAACAAATATGTCGCCATCGTAACCAATCCCGACAAGTATAGTGAAATCATTTCCATCCTCCAAAAAGACGGTGCCTTTTCCGATGAATATCGCTTGGAATTGGCGCAGGAAGCCTTTCATCATACGGCTGTCTACGATACGGCTATCGCAGCGTATCTGGCGGAACAGGTTGAGAAGGGAGCTGCAAAGTAATGAAGGTAGCAGTCATCGGCGGCGGCGGCCGCGAACATACCCTGGCTTGGAAATTAGCTCAGAGCCCGAGTGTCGATGCCTTGTACGCCATTCCCGGCAGCGCCGCTATGGCGGATATCGCCAAATGCGTCGATATTTCCTTAGCTGACCTCGAAGGCATTGCCGATTATGCCGTTTCGGAAGGCATCGACATGCTCGTTGTCGGTCCGGAAGTACCCCTTACGGAAGGCTTGGCTGATGTGGCTCAGGCTAAAGGACTAGCTGTGTTCGGCCCCAATAAAGCAGCGGCTCAGATGGAAGGCTCCAAGGTCTTTGCCAAGAATCTCATGAAGAAATACCGGATTCCGACGGCAGCCTATGAATCCTTTACCGACGGCGATGCCGCCAAAGCCTACATTCATGAACAAGGTGCTCCCATCGTCGTCAAGGCTGACGGTCTGGCTGCCGGCAAGGGCGTCGTCGTAGCCCAGACGGAAGAAGAAGCCATCGAAGCTGTCAATGCCATGATGGAAGATCACATCTTCGGGGCTTCCGGCGGCCGCATTGTCATTGAAGAATGCATGGTCGGTGAAGAAGCAAGCCTTCTTGCCTTCGTCGACGGCAAGACAATTGTGCCCATGATTTCAGCTCAGGACCATAAGCGCATCTTTGATAACGATGAAGGACCCAATACGGGCGGCATGGGGGCTTATGCACCGGCTCCGGTCTTTACGCCGGCCATTCAAAAAGTCGTAGAAGACACGATCTTACGGCCCGTCGTGGACGGCCTCAAGGCCGAAGGCATTACCTATCAAGGCTGCCTCTACGCCGGTCTTATGATTACGGCAGACGGCCCGAAAGTCGTCGAATTCAACTGCCGTTTCGGCGATCCGGAAACGCAGGCTGTCCTGCCGCTTCTCGACGGCGATCTGGCGCAGATCATGTATGCCTGCACGAAGGGAACCTTGTCGGCCGATATGGTTCACTGGAAAGATGCCTCGGCCTGCTGCGTCATCATGGCTTCTGCCGGGTACCCGGCTTCGTCTCATAAGGGCGACGTCATCAGCGGCCTCGACGGTATCGACAGCGACGATACGATGGTCTTCCATTCGGGAACGGCCAAACAGGACGGGGCCTATGTGACCCATGGCGGCCGTGTTCTCGGTGTAACGGCGGTGGCACCGGATCTTAAAAGTGCCATTGAAAAGGCTTATGACAAAGTGGATAAAATCCACTTTGACGGCCAGCAAGTTCGCCGCGATATCGGTGCTAAAGGATTAAAACATTTGTCGTAATCGCTTACGATTCACAAAGCCCCTTTATGGTAAAGGGGCTTTCTTTCTAACAGTCAAAAGGTTTGTATCAAAGCGACAGGAGGGGAACCGATGGTACAATTTATCACGCCTTATGAGGCGGCGCGATTGGTCCGTGATGACACGACCCTGGCTGTCAGCGGCCAAGCCGGATTCGGTACACCGGACGGGTTGTTCAAAGCTTTGCATGACCGATATGCCGAAGAGGGGCATCCACGCAGTCTGACGTTAGTGAAAATTGCCGGGACGAGCGACGGTGGGGGACGCGGCGGTGATCGTCTGGCAGCCGACGGCCTTTTGGGGACGATCATTACCAGCCATTTCGGTGCCGAAAAAAAATTAGCCGATAAGGTGACAAAGAATAGCTGCCTGGCTTATACCGTACCGGCGGGAACCCTGTTGGACTTGTATAGAGCCTTGGCTGCCGGACGAAAAGGTGTTTGGACCGATATCGGACTCCATACCTTGGCCGACCCGCGCCTCGATGGCAGCAAGGCCAATGACAAGACGATGGCCGAAGGAAAGGATATCGTTCGCCTGGCTCATATCGAGGGAGAAGAGTACCTCTATTATCCTGCCTTTCCCCTCGATATTTGCTTCATTCGCGGCTCTTTAGCCGATGAAGACGGTAATATTTCCCTTGAGCGGGAAGCCATGATCGGAGAGCAGTTTGAAGTCGCCGCAGCGACGCGCCAGTCAAAGGGGATCGTCGTCGTACAGGTAGAAGATGTCGTACCTCGGGGACGCCTTGACTCGCGATTAGTGAAGATTCCTCATTTTCTCGTCGACTACATCGTCGTGCCCCGTCCGAAATATCACGTCCAAAGCTTTGCCGCCAGGGGCTATCGGCCCGAACTGAGCGGTGAAAAACGGGTGGTTATCCAATCTTTGCCGCCTCATCCCTTGGATAACCGAAAAATCTGTGCCCGCCGGGCGGCGATGGAACTGAAAAAGGGCGACGTCATGAATCTTGGTATCGGCATTCCTGAAATCATCGGAGCTGTCGCCGCCGAAGAAGGCCTCGGCCCCGGTCTGACGCTGGCGTCCGATTCTGGCATCATCGGCGGTATTCCCTTATCGGGCCTCGATATGGGGGCTGCCATCAATGCCGAAGCCGAATTAAAACAAGCCGACATGATCAATATCTGTCATGGCGGCGTCCTCGATATTTGTGCCTTGGGATTGGCTGAAGTCGATGCGGCGGGAAATGTCAATGTATCGAAATTCAACGGCCGCATTACCGGTCCCGGTGGCTTCATCGACCTTGCGCAGCACACGAAAAAGTTGATTCTCATGGGGACCTTTACGGCCGGTCACTTGCGGGAACACTGTGAAGACGGAAAATTAATCATCGACCATGAAGGAAAATATAAAAAATTTAAGAAGAGCGTCGAACAGATTACCTTTTCCGGGACCTATGCTGCCGCGCGGAATCAGGACGTCCTGGTCGTGACCGAACGGGCCGTGTTCCGCCTGACCGCCGATGGCCTGATGCTGACCGAAGTAGCGCCCGGCATCGATATCGAACGGGATATCATAGCCCAAATGGAATTCAGACCACTCATGGCAGCGGACTTAAAAACGATGGATGCTCGTATTTTTTATCCGTCTGCCATGGGAATTTAAAGGAGGATACTATGGAATATCGTATTGAAAGAGACTCGATGGGAGAGATTAAGGTCCCGGCAGACAAACTCTGGGGCGCTCAGACCCAGCGGAGCTTTGAAAACTTTAAAATCGGGACGGAAAAGATTCCTGCCGAAATGGTCACGGTCTTTGCCTATCTGAAAAAAGCAGCCGCCCTGACCAATAAGGAACTGGGCGTCGTCGATGCCGATAAGGCTGATGCCATTGCAAGGGCCTGCGATGAAATCTTAGCAGGGAAACTCGACGGTAATTTCCCCCTGGCCGTTTGGATGACCGGAAGCGGGACCCAGTTCAACATGAACGTCAATGAAGTCGTAGCCCATCGGGCAGCGGCTATCCTTAAAGAGGCGGGCAAGGAACAGGGCGTCCATCCAAACGACGACGTCAATCATTCACAGAGCTCGAATGATACCTTCCCGACAGGCCTTCACATGGTCGGCGTCCTGCTCCTTGAACAGCAGCTGTTTCCGGCCATGGATGCCCTCTATCAGGCCCTGCATGATAAAGAAGAAGCCTTTAAGGATATCGTAAAAATCGGCCGCACACACCTGCAGGATGCGACTCCCTTGACACTGGGACAAGAATTCAGCGGCTGGGCCCGCATGATTGAACGCAATAAGGAAATGCTTCGCTGCGGCGTCGATTTTCTCCGCGATTTGGCTATGGGCGGCACGGCTGTCGGTACGGGCATTAACTGTCCGAAAGGCTATGACCGCCGCTTTGCGGAAATCGTCAGTGAATTGACGGGGACGACCTTCCATACGGCACCGAATAAATTCCAGTCCCTGACCAGTAAAGATGAACTCGTTGCCGTCCACGGCATGCTGAAAGGCCTTGCCTGCGACCTCATGAAAATCGCCAATGACATTCGCTGGCTGTCATCGGGACCGCGCTGCGGGATCGGCGAAATCCGCATTCCCGAAAACGAACCGGGCAGTTCCATCATGCCCAGCAAGGTCAACCCGACGCAGTGTGAAGCCGTGACCATGGTTGCCGTCCAGGTCATGGGCAACGATGCGACCATGGGTATCGCCGCCAGCCAGGGCAATTTTGAATTGAACGTCTTTATGCCGGTCATTGCCTACAACCTTATCCAGTCGATCCGCCTCTTGTCGGACAGCATGGAATCCCTGCGTAAGCACTGCATCGTCGGCATCGAACCCAATGAAGAACGAATCGAGACCAATCTTTACAATTCTCTGATTCTGGTCACTGGCCTTGTACCCTTAGTCGGCTACGATAAGGCCTGCACCATTGCCAAAACGGCGGCGAAAGAAGGCTTGACCCTCAAAGAATCAGCCCTGAAACTGGGATGGGTTACGGCCGAAGACTTCGACAAAGCTATGGACCCGGCAAAACTGGCCGGTATCCGTTGACAGTCATTTTCTAATTTTATTACAGCATAAGAAATAATTTGTACTAAATTTCTCCAAAACCTTTTGCACTTTTTGAGAAGTAGTGATAGAATAGATGTACCAATATCTCATCATTATATTTTGAATAGGAGTGGATAGCATGGGTTTTATTAAAGAATTTAAAGAATTCGCCATGCGGGGGAATGTCCTTGATATGGCAGTCGGTGTCGTTGTCGGCGGTGCTTTTGGCAAGATCGTTACGTCTCTTGTCAACAACATCATCATGCCGCCAATTGGTGTACTCCTCGGCGGAATCGATTTTTCTGACTTCTTCATTCCTTTGAGCATGAACGGCGAAAAGGTAGAAACTTTGGCTGATGCCAAAGCAGCCGGTATCCCGGTTATTGCTTACGGCTCTTTCCTCAATACGATTCTTGAATTTTTAATTATTGCCTTCGCTATTTTTATCGTCATCAAGCAGCTTAACCGTTTGATGCCCAAACCGGCACCGGTTGCAGATCCGCGCCTGTGCCCCTTCTGCCGCCAGCCAATCGCGGACGACGCGACGCGCTGCCCGCACTGCACCAGCGAATTGCCGGCTGCCAACAACTGATTTACGGTATATCTGTTTTATGCTATGCTGGAAACAGCCTGCTGTCTGAGACGGCAGGCTGTTTTTTATCAGCCGACAGTTGTCGGTAACGGCCTTTTCAGTTGATTTTTTTGCAAAAGATTTGCTACAATAGAAAAACAAAGGGAAAGGGGGATCCTTCTTGCAGTTTTATACGTATGCTTACCTGCAAAGCCAGGCTCAGGTCAGTTACTTATTTCAATACGGACTGATTTTCTTTATTTTAGTAGCCTTGGTCATTATCACTGCCAAATACATGCGCAACCGCCTGCAGTCGAAGTACCGTGATTTGAGCATCATCCTGCTCTTGATCGGCTTATTTTTAATCGGTTCCAATTGGGACAGTTACAGCCGCCAGCGGGAAACGAGGGAAAACACGTCGCGGATGATGCAGTTTCTCGATACCTTCAGCGACAATATGACCTTATCGGAGTCGGATATTGCCGTTAATTCATTGCGCCTGCAGGACGGGATGTTGATTAAGATCCGTGACGATTACTATCGCATCGATTTTAACAGCAGTTATACAGCCTACCGCATTAACCGAGTCTATTTAATTCAAAAAGACGTCAAACTCGTCGACGTTCCGCACTAGGAGGGGCCATGTTTCCGTATTCTATGATTTTTGCTAAACTGGGTCTGGGACTATTGGCCCTTATTTTACAGATTAACCTCTTGGGCAAGCGCAATCTGGCACCGACGTCGGCTCTGGATCAGATACAGAATTACGTTCTCGGCGGCATTATCGGCGGCGTCATTTATAATGACACAATCAGTATTTTTCAGTTTCTCATGATTATGGTCGTCTGGACGATTCTGGTCATGACCTTGAAATACTTAAAATCTGTCAGCCGTCTTATTCGCATCCTCGTCGACGGCAAGCCGGTCATCCTCATCGAACAAGGGGAACTCCAGACGGAAACCTGCCTGCGTTCTGGCATCCAGGCCTTTGAGTTACAGATGAAGCTGCGAGCCATGGGAGTCCAGCGAATCCAAGACGTCAAGCGGGCCGTCCTCGAACAGAATGGTCAGTTGACGGTCGTTCAAATGGGGGAAGACAACATCCGTTTTCCCATCATTGCCGATGGTCAGATCAATACCGATGTCTTGGTGCTGATCGACAAGGATTCGGAATCGCTCACGCATGAATTGACCCGCCAGGGCTATGAACCGAGGGATATCTTTTTAGCCGAATACCTCGACGGAGAGGTCATCCTCTACCCCTATCCGCCCAATTCCCATGATTAAGAGAAAGCACGATGGTTCTGATTTTGGCCGTCGTGCTTATTTTTTTTGGCGATTTTTGATTATGGATGCCTTAAGCCTATTGACTTTTTGGATACCTGGATTATAATAATAAAGTAGTTTGAATTGCAACTATTTAGTTTGAATTAAAACCAATAAAGGAGAGCCTGACATGGATCAAGAAGCCCTGCATATTTTATTATTAATCGGATTTCATCGCTCGAATCGGGAAATCAGTCACTATATCAAACAAGAAGGCCTCATGCCCGGTCAGCCTAAGATTTTAGAATACTTATGGTTCCATGATGGGGCCAGTCAGAAAGAAATCGGACAAGAATGCATCATCGATAAGTCGACGGTGACCAGCCTTTTGAAGCGGATGGAAAAACTGGAACTCATCCGAAAAGAACCCCGTCCCGATGATCAGCGCGGCGTCTCTATTTTCATGACCGAAAAGGGCCGGGAAAAAGCTAAGCGTATCCGCGAAATCATCTACGGTCTCGACGACTTCATGTGGCAGGGCATTGAGCCGGAAGAACGGCAGCGATTCATGGAAACCTTTCGTAAAATCATTAAAAATCAAAAGAAATGGGGAGATTAATTTTGCGTCACATGCACTATAAAGGAATTCGGATTCCCGTATTTATCTTAAGTATTTTAATAAATGCCTTGGGCATCGACCTCATTATCGTTGCCGGATTCGGGTCATCGCCCATATCAAGTGTTCCTATCGTCATCAGCCTGTATTCGAATTGGACCTTTGGTCAGATAACTTTTTTTGCGAATATCTTGTTTATTGCTGCTCAAATCGCTTTGTTGCGGCGGCAATTCCATCCTATAGAAGCCCTTCAGTTGGGTATCAGCGTTATTTTCAGCGTTGCCCTCGACCTGTATATGCCTTTTTTGTCGGTGCTTCAGGGCCATTCCTGGCCTCTGGCAGGAGTGATCCTGCTCATCGGTTGTGCCGTCCTGGCCTTCGGCATCTGCCTGGAAGTCGCCTCGCAGGTCCTCATGGTTCCCGGTGACGGCATTGTGAAAGCCATTGCTCAAACTGCGAATATCCGCATGGGTACGGCCAAAGTGGCCTTCGATTCGACACTGGTCGCCATGGCCTTAGGCCTATCCCTTTTCTATGGCGGTGCTCAGACCTTTGCGGCTATCGGAGTTGGGACCATCGTATCGGCCATGACCGTCGGGAGACTCGTTAATTTCTTCAACCGCCGCCTGTTCTTTATTGAACGGTTGGCCCGTCTGTCGTTAGAAGATCAAAACGAAAGTCCCGTGGCCTTGGCCAAAGAAGCTTCGTAAGGCATGACGGGAGTTACGCAATGCGAAGCCATTTCCACAACGTAAAAAAGAGGCTCGGCACCATGAGGATGGGACGAGTCTCTTTCTTATATGGAGGATTTTTGTTATTCATGCGCTGTTTCTGACGACGTTTTTTGAGGGACGCTTTCACGGACGATCAGTTCGGTCCCGGTGGCTACGTTGCGCGGCGTCGCCTTCGGGTTGCGGATGCGCCAGCGGAGGGTTTCCACGGCGGATTTTCCTAAGTTTTCACAGGGGACTTCGATGGAACTCAACGGCGGCTGCGCATATTCGGCCAAGGGAATGTTGTCGAAGCCGATGATAGCAATGTCTTCGGGAATGCGCAGACCTCGTTGCTGCAGGGCACGCATCGCTCCCAAGGCGATGAGGTCATTGTCGGCGATAAAGGCTTCGGGAAGGGCGCCGCCTCGTTCCAGGACGGCATTCATATCCTGCTGAGCGGCTTCGAGGGATGGCGACAGTTCATAGACCTTAGTGGCGTCCAGCTTTTGATGGAACTGATTCATCGCGTAGGTATAGCCCAGGTAGCGCATTTCAAAATTCGTGATCGGAACCGAGCTCTTCAGGTAGCCGATATCCTTCAGCCCTTGGTCATGAAGGTAGTGAACAGCCTGCCATACGCCGTCTAAATTATGGATGGATACCATATCGAGAGGGGAAGCCGTCAGTTCATTGTCGAGGACGACGATGGGAAGGGGGGCGTCCTTGACGATAGGCAAGTCGTCATGTTCCATTTCAGTACCCAGCATGACGATACCCGACGACTGAGCGGCTGCCGCTTCGGCAATGCACGACGCCAGTTGATCCTGACCGTCGCAGTAGGTGATGGTCAAGGTGTAGTGATGGGCCCGGGCCGCTTTTTCGACGGCGACGACGAGGCGGGTGAAGAATTGGGTACTGGTGATGATGCTGCCTGATTTACGGTAGATCAAAAAATTAATGACGCCTTGAGGGGCAGCGGCCTTTTTGCTGGTCGTGCCGCGGTACCCGAGGCGGTTGGCCAGGTTCAATACGGCAAGACGCGTTTCTTCGTTGACGCCGGGGCGTCCGTTTAAAGCAAGAGAGACCGTGGCCGGAGAAACTCCCAGTTGTTCTGCAATGTCTTTGATGGTCACTGTTGCCATTTCATACCTCCTGCTTTTGTAAGAATTTATGCATATCTGTTTAAATTATAAATCAATTCAATTAAAAGTGTAGCACGTCATAAAATGATAGTAAAGTCAGAAATAGACTTTAGATAGAAAAAGAGCCTTTCTTCCGGGTGGTACCTCATCCAGTCTGCATATGGCAGCTGTTTAGGAGGCGACCGGCGGAGGATAGGCTCTTTTTTTGTTATGCTTGAAGGAGTTCGACGTAGCGGATGATCAAGTCAGCGGCCTTGTCGAGGGAGATTTTTGAGGCATTGATGGACAAGGAATATTTTTCAGGCTGTCCCCAGCGCTCTCCCGTATAGTATTCGTAATAGTCGGCCCGTTTCTGGTCTTCGGCCTTGATTTCTTGGAGGCTCTTACCCTCATATTCCGTACGGCCGCGCTCGGTGCGAAAGTCGTCGTCGGCGCAGATAAAGAAGGAATAGTGTTTGGAAAAGTCTCTCAGGACGAAGTCGCCGCAGCGGCCGAGGATGATGCAGGACCCGGCTTTGGCCAATTGACGGATGATTTTCGATTCAGCGACGAACATGCTCGTGTCCGATGGCCCCTCATCGGCACCGATGGAGTAGAAAGGGATGAAGCCGAGGGGAGCCGGTTCGCTCGTTTCCAGGGCTTTTAACTGTTCTTCCGTCCAGTTGCTGATGCCGAGTTCTTTGGCAGCCGAATCGATGATTTGGCGGTCATACAGGTGAAACCCGGTCTTTTGGGCGAGGAGCTGGGCGACTTCACGGCCGCCGCTGCCGTATTGACGACTGATGCTGATGATCGTTCTTTTATCCATGGGTAGAAATCCTTCCTTTCGTAGTGTGATTGGATTTAATTAGCCTGTTCGGCCTGGGCATACAAGCCGGCCAATTCCAAGTGAATCTTGCGGACTGCTGCTTCGTCGAGGTCGTACTGGTTGAGGAAGTAATAGCTGATGACGTGGCAGGCGATGGGGAGGGCTGCCGTAATAGCCAGAATACCGCTGGCGACGGCCGGCGTAATGGCAGCGCCCGGCTGATAGCTGACGAAAGTCAGGATCAAGCCGATGCCGGCACCGACGAGGCTCATGGCAAATTTCTGAGAGAAGAGGGCGACGGCACCGAGGACGCCGGCCATCTTCTTGTTGAATTTGAGCTGGCACATGTCGGCACAGTCGGCAGGCAGTGCCCAGTAGACGACGATGCCGAGTTCGCCGAAGAAGGTCGACAAGATGAGGAACAGTGAAGACAGGAGATAGTGTTCCGGCGGAACGATGAGAATCGGAACGGCCGTTATGGCAGCGCCTAAGGTGGCGACGCGGAGCATGGCCAGTTTATTGAATACTTTTTTGCGAATGAGCCACATAGAGACAATCGGAGCGACAATGCCGGCAATGGAGAAGGCTGACAGGAGTCCCGTTAAATAGGCGTCATTCTGGGCCAAATAATACTTGGCGTAATAGATGGCGGAGCTGCCTTTAAAGGTGAAGGCGGCCTGAGTCAAGGCAAAGAAGATGTAGAAACTGCGGAGCGTTCGGGTTTTAGCAATGATTTTAATTTTAGAGAATAGGGTGTCATTTTCGTCTTTGACGATAAGCGGATGGCTGCGTTCTTTCGTACCGAAGAAGCAGGCTAAGGTACAGCAGGCGGCGAGGATGCCGATGATGATCATGGCGTGGCTGTATGCCTGGGCTTCGTGGGCTTTGTCGTACGTGGCAACGAACATGGGGACGACGGCCGAGCAGAGCAGGAAGGCCGATTTTGCCAAGGGGAAGCGGTAGGAGTTGATAGACAAGCGTTCTGCCGGATTATCAGTTAAAACCGAGAGCAGGCCGACGTAAGGCACGACGGTGCTGGCATACATCAGGATCAAGAAGATATAGGTTACAAAGGCGTAAATCAATTTCCCCGTATACGATAAGTCGGGAGCTAAGAAGACTAAAAAGCAAGATAAGCCGTAGGGGATGGCTAAGTACAGCAAGAAGGGACGGTAATGACCGTGTTTCGTTTCGTGGCGGTCGGCAAAGTTGCCGATGATCGGATCCGAAAAGGCATCGACCAGACGAGCGATGAGGAATAAGGCCCCCATGGCGCTGGCTGTCAAGCCGACGACGTCGGTGTAGAAATAGGGAAGAAACATCATGGTCATACCGAAGAAGATGTTGGCCGAAGAATCTCCGAGGCCGTAACAGATTTTTTCGCGGATACTGATGTGATCAGCTGCAGGTTGCATATGTATCGCACTCCTTTTAAAATAATTAAAACCGTTAGTTAAACTATATGCTAAATATTACCATTAAATTTAATTAAAATCAAGAGTATTATACCACAAAAACATTTAAATTTCGATGTATTATCGGCATGAATGGTGCTATATAATGAATTTTATTATATATTAACACATAAAGACATAAAAATATCCGAGAAAATTTTTATTTAAACTATTGAAATTTTTAATTAAATAATTTATAATGGGTTCAAGATGTTTAAGAATACAAACATTAGCCCAGAGCTTAAAGGAGGCTTTATCCATGACTACGATTAAATTAGGTTATGCGCCGACACGGCGCAGCATTTTCAGTGCCCCTGATGCCGTCAAGTACCGGGGACTGACGAAACAGAAGCTGGAAGAGTTGGGAATCTCCTTCGTCGATATCGATGATATTAATGAAGAAGGCCTGCTCTATGATGAAAAGGACCGGCTGAAGATTGTCGAAAAGTTCAAAGCGGAAAAGATCGACGGCCTGTTCCTGCCGCACTGTAATTTCGGAACCGAATATGAATGTGCCCGCCTAGCCAAAGATCTGAACGTCCCGGTTCTCTTGTGGGGCCCCCTTGATGAACGCCCTGATGAAAAGGGAATCCGCCTGCGCGATACCCAGTGCGGCCTCTTTGCTACCGGCAAGGTACTACGCCGTTTCAGAGTGCCCTTTACCTACATGACCAACTGTCGTCTCGACGATCCCGTCTTTGAACGGGGCATCAAGGATTTCCTGGCGGTCTGTAACGTCGTCAAGACCTTCCGCAACATTCGTATCCTGCAGATCGGTCCTCGTCCTTACGATTTCTGGTCGACCATGTGCAATGAAGGGGAACTCTTAGAAAAGTTCAACATTCAATTGGCTCCGATTCCGATGCCGGAATTGACAGAAGCCGTCGCCGAAGCCAAAGCCGAAAAGACGGAAGTTGACAAGGCCGTCGCCTACATCCGCTCCCACATGGATGTCCGCATTAAAGAGGACGAAGTCGAAAATGTCGCCGGTCTGTACGTAGCCATGAAAGGGCTGATGGAAAAATACGGCTGTAATGCCGGTGCCATCCAGTGTTGGAACGCCCTCCAGGGGGAACTCGGCGTCATGCCTTGTGCGGCCAATGCCATGCTCAATGAAATCGGCATTCCCATGGTCTGTGAAACGGATATCCACGGTGCCATTACAGCCCTCTTGGTAGAAGCAGCCGCTCTCGACGGAACGCGATCCTTCTTCGCCGATTGGACCATCCGTCATCCTGATATCGAAAATGGGGAACTCCTGCAGCACTGCGGTCCTTGGCCGATTTCAGTCGCCAAGGAAACGCCGAAGTTGACTTATCCCTTAGCCTTCGACTATCCGGGCAGCCTGACGGCCGAAGCTAAGCACGGCGACATCAGCCTGGTTCGCTTTGACGGCGATAACGGCGAATATTCCCTGCTTTTAGGCAACGCCAAAGGCGTCGACGGACCGGCCGGCATGGGGACCTACCTCTGGGTCGAAGTGGACAACATCAAACGGTTGGAAGCTAAGATCGTCGAAGGACCGTACATTCACCACTGTGTCGGCATCCATAAGGACGTCGTCCCTGTTTTATATGAAGCTTGTAAGTATATCGGCGTCGCTCCGGATCTCTATGATCCCATTGAAGAAGACGTCAAGGCATATTTGAGAGGAGAATAAAAATGGATCTTCGCGCAAAAGCAATTGATATCCGTAAAGATATCGTCAATCTGATTCACCACGCCGGAACGGGCCACATTGGCGGCGACCTCAGCGTTACCGACATCTTGGTCGACTTGTACTACAAACAGATGAACGTCGGCCCCGACAAGGTAGACGATCCGGACCGCGACCGCTTTGTCCTTAGTAAAGGCCATTGTGTAGAAGCCCTGTATACCATCCTGGCTGACAAGGGATTCTTCACGAAAGACGAACTTCAGACCTATTCCCAGTATTTGTCGAAATTCATCGGCCATCCCAATAACAAGATTGCCGGTATCGAAGTCAACAGCGGCTCCCTGGGTCACGGCCTTTCCGTCGCCATCGGCATGGCTTTGGCCGCGAAAATGGATCAGCGTCCTTATCGGACGTACGTCGTCTTAGGCGACGGCGAATGTGATGAAGGTTCCGTTTGGGAAGGGGCTATGGCAGGTCCTCAGTATGGCCTTGACAACCTTACGGTCTTTGTCGACCGCAACCGCCTCCAGATTTCCGGCACGACGGAAGAAGTCATGGGCCAGGACAGCGCTGAAGAACGGTGGGCTTCCTTTGGCTGGAACGTCTTGTCCATTCCGGGCAACGACATGGATGCCATCGATGCAGCCGTTGATCTTGCCAAACGGACGAAGGGCAAACCGACGGTCATCATCGCCAATACGACCAAGGGCTGCGGCGTATCCTTCATGGAAGATCAAGCCGGCTGGCACCACAAAGTCCCGACGGCCGATCAGGTTGCAGCAGCTATGAAAGAACTCGACGAAAGGAAGGCAGCATTATGAGCAAAGCCATTAAGAAAGTAATCGCAGAATTCCTCAGTGAGGAAGCCAAGGTAAATAAAGATATCGTCGTCCTTTGCAGTGATTCCCGCGGCTCCGGCGCCCTCGGCCCCTATGCCGAAGAACACAGCGACCAATTCGTAGAAGTCGGCATTGCCGAACAGAACCTGGTCGGTATCAGTGCCGGGTTGGCCTCAGCCGGCAAGCGTCCCTTTGCCGTATCGCCGGCAAGCTTCCTTTCGACGCGCAGCATGGAACAGGCTAAAGTCGACGTCGCTTATTCCCATACCAATGTCAAACTGATCGGCATCAGCGGCGGCGTCAGCTACGGCGCTCTCGGCATGACCCATCATTCGGCAACGGATATTGCCACCATGGGATCCATTCCCGGCCTTCGCGTCTATTTCCCGAGTGACCAGTATTTGGCGGCGGCTTTAATGAAAGAATTCGTCACTGACAGTGAACCGGCTTATATCCGCATCGGCCGCAATGCCGTCGAAGACGTCTATGACGATGGTAAGCTCGACTTTACCATGGATAAGGCCGTTACCGTTCAAGACGGGACGGAACTGACCATCATCGCCTGCGGTGAATTGGTCTATGAAGCCAAAAAAGCAGCTGAAATGCTGGCGGCAGAAGGTAAATCGGTTCGCGTCCTCGATATGTACTGCTTGAAACCCCTCGATACGGAAGCCGTTCTCAAGGCTGCCAAAGAAACGAAGGCAATCTTAACGGTCGAAGAACATTCCCCTTACGGTGGCCTCGGTGCCATGGTCGCCCAACTTACGGCTGCGGAATATCCGACGAAAGTCCGCAGTCTGACGCTGCCTGATGCGCCGGTCGTCACGGGGAACTCGGCTGATATCTTCCATCATTATGGACTCGACGCTGAAGGCATCGTCAAAGCCGCTAAGGAGCTGCTTTGATATGAAGCCTTACATTCTCGGCATCGATCAGAGTACACAGGGCACCAAAGTGCTGCTCTTCGACGAAGCCGGGACCATCTGCTACAAGGCGGCTAAGTCCCATAAGCAGTATATTGACGAAAAAGGCTGGGTCGAACACGATCCCGATGAAATCTGGCGTCATTTGAAGGATTTAATCCGCGATATGCTGGATAAGACCGAGATTAATGGAAAGGCCATCAAGGCTGTCGGCATCAGTAATCAGCGTGAAACGGCCATGGCCTGGCATCGTCAGACCGGAAAGCCCGTCTATCGGGCCATCGTCTGGCAGTGTGCGCGGGGCGCGGCGATTTGTGAAGAACTTCGCCGCAAAGGCCTTGACTCTTTGATTAAGAATACGACGGGACTACCCTTGTCGCCCTATTTTTCAGCGGCTAAATTGGCTTGGATCCTGCGCCGCGTCGAAGGCGCTAAGGAACTCATGGACGAAGGGAATCTCTGTATGGGGACCATGGACAGCTGGCTCGTCTACTGTATGACCAAAGGGCAGGTATTCCGCACCGATTTTTCCAATGCTTCGCGGACCCAGCTCTTTGACATCGGACGTTTGGCCTGGTCCGACGATGTTTGCCGCGCTTTTGGCATCGACCGGAGCGCTTTGCCGGAAGTGACCGATTCCAACGGCCTCTATGGAAGCACGGATTTTGACGGCATCCTGCCGGAAGCCATTCCCATCCATGCCGTCTTCGGAGATTCTCACGCAGCCTTATTCGGCCAAGCCTGCCATCATCCGGGAATGGCCAAGGCTACCTACGGTACGGGTTCTTCGGTCATGATGAATATCGGCGATAAGCCCGTGTACAGTCAGCACGGTTTGGTGACGTCTCTGGCTTGGAGCCTGTCGGGGAAGGCGACGTACGTCCTGGAAGGCAACATCAACTACACCGGGGCGGCCATTACCTGGCTCAAAGACGATTTACAGCTCATCGAATCGCCGGAAGAAACGATGGCCTTAGCCAAGGCGGCTAATCCGAAAGACCGCAGCTATTTCGTGCCGGCCTTTACAGGTCTCGGCGCCCCGTATTGGGAAAGTCAGGCGACGGGCCTTTATACGGGCGTTACCCGCGTGACCGGGAAAAAAGAAATGGTTCGCGCCGTCCTCGATGCCATCGCCTATCAGATTAACGACGTAACGACGCTAATGCAGAAGGAGTCGGGGTACAAACTGCCGTCCCTTCACGTCGACGGCGGCCCTACGAAAAATGCCTACCTCATGCAGTTTCAAACGGATCTTCTCGGTTGTCCCGTCGATGTACCGGAAGCGGCTGAGCTATCGGCTATCGGGGCGGCCTATGCTGCCGGCCTTGCCGTCGGCCTCTATGATAAGGATGCCTTGTTTAAAGGCGTGAAGAGAATTTCGTATGAACCTTCTATGGCAGGAGACCGACGCCGTGAATTAATCGCAGGGTGGCAAAAGGCCATCTCTCAGACCTTAGCAGTGACTCATCGTGGAGCCTGACTGCAGCACTCGTGAAAGGACGTGTTTTCATGAAGAAAAAAGGAATCATCCATGGCCAATTGGCCGGTGCCTTGGCCGCCTTGGGACATAAAGACCGGTTTCTCCTCTGTGATGCCGGCATGCCTATTCCCAGCGGGGTGCCCATCATCGACTTGGCCGTCGTTGGCGGTGTACCGACCTTCCGTCAAGTATTCGATGCCATTATGGATGAAATTGTCGTCGAAAAATATGTACTCGCTGAAGAAATCAAAGAAACGAATCCCGTAATCTTAGAACATTTACGGGATATTTTGAAAGGTGCCGAAGAAGACTTTATTCCCCATGTGGATTTAAAGAAAGAATCGGAGCACGTTAAATTTGCCGTACGGACCGGTGAATTTTCCTACTATCCCAACGTCATTTTGCAGGCCGGCGTCTGCTTTTGATGACGATATAAAAAACTTCAGGAACAGATAAGTCTAAAGAACCTCCGAAAGTTAGAATTATAAAAATCTAACTTTCGGAGGTTTTTTTGCGTTGTATCGGGCCGGGCGAATGGGCAGGGGATACAGAGGCACTGATGTTGGGGCGCGATTCGATCGATGTCATCTTTCTTGTTGAATCCAGACCGTATTCTTTAAGAAATCCGTTATTAATATGTAAATAATATTGATAAAAAGAACTTCATATCTTGCTTTTAATGCATAGCAAAAGTAAAAACATATGAAAAAAGAAAGAATGTTGACTTTTGCATAGCTTAAATGTAGTATAGTTATTGTAAAAACCAAGTAAACAAAGAAGAAAACAGGAAAACAAGAAAATGTAAGTGGTTTATTGATGGGAAAGGAAATGGGCGTATGTCAGATATAAAGTATTATTTGGCGGTGGATATCGGCGCTTCGAGCGGTCGACATATCCTGGGATGGGTTGATAAAGGCAAGATTCGCATTGAGGAAATTTACCGATTCGAGAACAAGTTTGTAAAACGGAATGGCCATCTTTGTTGGGATCTTGAGCATCTCTTTCATGAGGTCGTTGAAGGGCTTAAGAAATGTAAAGAACTTGACCGCATTCCCGAGAGTGTCGGCATCGATACCTGGGGTGTTGATTTTGTCCTCCTCGATAAGAACGGCCATGTCATCGGTGATACGGTTGCCTATCGCGACGGACGTACAAAGGGGATGGATGAGGAAGTTTATAAGACGATTTCCGAAGCGGAACTTTACAGTCGCAATGGCATTCAGAAAATGATGATTAACACCATCTATCATTTAATGGCCATCAAAAAAGAAACGCCGGAAGTACTGGACAAGGCAGAACGTTTTCTGATGATCCCGGAATATCTTAATTATCGATTGACCGGGATTGCCATGAATGAATACACTAATTCAACAACATCACAACTGATTAATGCAAAAACACAGGATTGGGATTTTGAACTTCTTAAAATGCTGGGCCTGCCGACAAAAATTTTTGGTGACATCCATATGCCGAAGACGCTGGTCGGCCCCCTTTCAAAAGAAATGGAAGCGTGCGTCGGATTCACGACCCATGTTGTCCTTCCGGCTACCCACGATACGGGTTCGGCCGTCATGGCAGTCCCGACGAATTCCGATGACAGCATTTATCTGAGTTCGGGAACCTGGTCGCTCATGGGAATTGAACGCCTGATCCCGGACTGTACCGAAATGAGCCGAAAGCATAATTTTACGAATGAAGGCGGATACCATTATCGCTATCGCTATCTCAAGAACATCATGGGGATGTGGATGATGCAGAATCTGCGCCGTGAGTTTAAACATCCCTACACCTTTGAAGAACTTTACGAACTGGCCCATATCGGCCGCTATTTTACATCAACAGTTGAGGTCAACGACAGCGCTTTCCTCGCTCCGGACAGTATGATAAAGGCCCTGCAGGATTATTGCGATAGGACCAATCAGGAAAAACCGGAAACGGAATGTGAACTCCTGTATTGTGTCTATCGGAGTTTGGCAAACTGCTATGCCAAGACCGTTGCCGAAATCGAGGAAGTCACGGGCCGTACGTACGATACGATTCATGTTGTCGGCGGCGGTTGTCAGGATAAATTCTTGAATCGGATGCTGGCAGAGGCAACGGGGAAAACGGTTTTTGCCGGGCCCGTAGAAGCCACAGCTATCGGTAATATCATGGCGCAGATGCTGGGTGCTAAGGTCTTTGAAGATTTAAAGGAAGCACGCCGGGTCGTAGCCAAGTCCTTCGATGTGAAGCGCATCGAAAATCAATTCGAGTAATTCCGGTTCCATAACCGGAGCGATTAAGATGTTGGAAATTATAAATATTATATATCAGGTGATGTACGTCACCTCAAGGTTACAGGATTATAGGAGGTTTTCATTATGTCGAGATTTGAAGAAGCAAAAGAAAGTTACGCATCGATGGGTGTGGATGTAGAAAAGGCCTTACAGAAACTGCAAGATGTACGTATTTCCATGCATTGCTGGCAGGGCGACGATGTCTTAGGATTCGATTCGGACTCACTGACCGGCGGCATTGCGGCGACGGGCAATTATCCGGGCCGTGCACGCAATCCGGAAGAACTCATGCAGGATATCAAAAAGGCTTATTCTCTGATTCCGGCTAAGCACAAACTGAACCTGCATGCTTCGTACCGGATCACCGGTGAAAATATTGATCGTGATCAGATCGAGCCGAAACATTTCAAGGCATGGGTTGATTTTGCAAAAGAAGAAGGCATCGGCCTTGATTTCAACCCGACCTTCTTCAGCCACCGGAATGTTAAAAACAACATGACCCTTTCCAGCCCGGATAAGGATATTCGTGATTTCTGGATTGCTCATGGCAAAGCCTGCCGGAAGATTGCCAACTACTTTGGTGAAGAACTTGGCATCACGGCTCTGGACGACATCTGGATTCCCGATGGGACAAAGGATGTGCCTGCTGACCGTTTGGGACCTCGTCAGCGCCTCAAGGAATCTTTGGATGAAATCCTTTCCGTGAAATATGACCGTAAGAACATCGCCGACGCAGTGGAAGGAAAGGTTTTCGGTATCGGCGTTGAGTCGTACACCGTAGGCTCTCATGAATTTTATATGAATTACGCTGCCAAGAATGGCATCATGTGTCTCCTCGATACGGGTCATTACCATCCGACGGAAGTCGTTTCGGATAAGATTTCTTCGATGCTGCTCTTTAACGACAGTTTGGCCCTTCATGTGAGCCGTCCGGTCCGCTGGGACAGCGACCATGTTATCAAGTTCGATGATGAGCTCAAGGAACTGGCAACGGAGCTCGTCCGCTGTAATGCCCTCGACAAGGTGTTCATCGGCCTTGACTTCTTCGACGCCAGCATCAACCGTGTTGCAGCCTGGGTTATCGGCATGCGCAACATGCAGAAAGCTTTGCTCTACGGCCTCTTGACACCGAACAAAGAACTCAAGGAAGCACAAGATGCGGCCGACTTCACGCGGGTCCTGCAGGGACTGGAAGAAATGAAGACGCTGCCCTTCGGCGATGTCTGGGCTGAGTTCTGTAAGCGTAACGACGTTCCTGTTGACGGTCAGTGGTACACCGCCATTACGGATTACGAAAAGGACGTTCTGTCCAATCGATAAGAGAGACAATAATTTGAAATAAAGAGGGAGTATATCATGGATATTAAAGATTCAACATTTATGGAAGGTTTTAAGCGCCTGACGGCAGATGCATTTCAGAAAGGCTGGCATGAACGAAACGGCGGCAATTTGACCTATCGCGTCAAAAGCGAAGAAGTCGACGCCGTCAAGGAATCGCTGCATGAAGTGACGGAATGGAAGCCCATCGGCAATACTGTCCCGGGCCTTGCCGGCGAATATTTCCTGGTTACGGGAAGCGGCAAATATATGCGCAACGTCTCATTGGCACCGGAAGAAAACACGGCCCTCATAAAGATCGACGAAAAAGGCGAGAATTATGGCATTGTTTGGGGTCTTGTCAACGGCGGTCGTCCGACGAGTGAACTGCCGACGCACCTGGCAGCCCATGAACTGAAGAAAAGGATGACGAACGGGGCGAACCGCATCATTTATCACGCACACCCGACGAATCTCATTGCCCTGACTTTTGTCCTGCCCCTGAAGGATAAGGAATTCACGCGTGAGCTTTGGGAAATGGCCACGGAAGATCCGGTCATCTTCCCGGAAGGCATCGGTGTCGTGCCCTGGATGGTACCGGGCGGCAAGGAAATTGCCGACGCCTCGGTCAAACTCATGGAGAAATACCGCGTCGTCGTCTGGGCCCATCATGGCCTGTTCGTTTGCGGCGATACCTTTGATGAAGCCTTCGGACTCATGGATACGGTTGAAAAAGCTTCGGAAATTTGTGTCAAAGTCTTATCGATGGGCGGTAAAAAACAGACGATTCCTCGGGAGGGCTTTATACAGCTTGCCAAGGATTTCCATATTGATTTGAATACGGACCTTTTGGATTAATCATTTTTTTAGGGAGGGAAAGGCTATGTTAGGTGTAAAAGTCGATTACGAGATGTCTGCTTGGAAAAAGACCTTAATTGCCGGGCTCATCAGTTACATCGATGCCGGCTCCATCGTAGCAGGGGCTTCCGGACTGTCGATGTGGCAAGGCTATCTCGGCATGAGCAGTGTGCAGATGGGCCTTCTGGCTGCGCTGTCATCGAATACGGGAGGGGCTGCCATCGGGGCGCTGATCGGTGGTAAGATCTGTGATAAGTATGGCCGTAAATTCGTTTATAACTACGCACTTCTATTTTATATGATCGGCGTGGCGATGATTTGCCTGGCAACGAACTATCCCCTGTTCCTGCTCGGTTACGTCATTGTCGGGCTCATGGTCGGTGCCGATGTCGTCGCTTCTTGGACCTTCATTGCGGAAGAAGCACCTTCGAAAAATCGTGCCAAACACTGCGGCTCGGCGCAGGTTGCCTGGATGCTCGGGCCTGTTGTCGTCTTTCTCGCATCCATTCCGCTCAATTCTATGTTCGGCCTTCTCGGTAACCGTATCATCTTTGCCCATTTGATCGTCGTTGCCGGCTGGATTTGGTATCAGTGTTTGAAGATGCCGGAATCGACGGAATGGACAGAAGCCCATAAACGGGAACAGGAACTTGCGGCAAAAGGCATTAAAGTTCGTAAGGTCCATTATGGCGATATCCTTCACGGTACCTGCCTCAAGACGGTGGTCATGCTATGTGCCGTTTATACGCTCTGGAATCTGGCAGCCAGTACGAACGGATTCTTCATGCCCTATGTGTATGAACACCTCGGTAAGCTCTCGAACGCCATGTCTTTGTTCCTGACGGCCTTGAACTTTGCCGTCTGTATCTTGACGACTTTCATCTTTATGTATACAGGTGATAAATTTAATCGCCGCAAGGTCTTCGGTATTTTTTCCGGTCTCGGTGTCATCAGTTGGTTCGTTTGGGCCCTGCCGGCGAACATGATGCAGATGTGGATGCTCTTCTTCTTCACCATTGTCTGGGGCTTCTCGATGCAGCAGCAGTTCTATCAACTTTGAAGCTCCGAACTCTTCCCGGTCCGCTACCGCGCAACGGCACAGGGATTCACCTTCTTTGTCACGCGTTTCTCCGCCGCTGTTTGGGGCTTCCTCGTTCCTATCCTGATGGAAACGGTCGGTTTCCAGGTCGCCGCGATGATCATGATCGGATTCGTATTTATCAGCTGGGTTGCCGGTACCTTCTTTGGTTCCGATGCCCGCGGCCTGACCCTTGATGAAATCACGAAACAGCGCTATGACCACGAAATCGATGAAAATGGCTGGTTTGTCAAAACGGTCGAACATAATGTCAATGCCATTCATCCGGTAGGAAAATAACAGTAGTTTGCATACGATTGAGGTTTAACGTATAAGATGAAAAAGAGCCTTCGCCACTCTGAGAGAAATCCTTTTGTCGGGCAAGAGGAGAAGGGGGGAGACGAAGGTTCTTCTTTTTGATTATTTTGATGAACATGTATGGGAGGTTTTTTTGATGGAACGTTTTGCATGGAAAGCGACAGTCAAAGAGGGAAAACTCGATGAATATAAATATCGTCATGCCCATATTTGGCCGGAAATGAAGCAGGTACTGAAGGATGCCGGTATTTCAAACTATACGATATGGAATGTCGGAAATGAACTGTTCGGCTATTTTGAATGCGAAAAAGGGGTGGCTTATGCCGAGGCCTATCAGGCCAAGAGCGCTGTCGTTGACAAGTGGAATGAGTACATGAAGGATGTCATGGTCATGGAAATGGATCCAACGACGGGGGCACAGCCGAAGATGCAGCAGGTATTCTTCCTGCCTTGAAATCGTTTCCTAAAAATATAAAACGAATTTCTTATGGACATGAAATGACCTCCTAAGATTAGATCCGAACGTCTAATTTAGGAGGTCGTTTTTTGTAAATCAGCCTTTGTCAGAAGATTAAGTTAATCTGTTTATCTGCCAGAAATTCCTGCCATTCCTTAGAAGGCGGAACATCGGTGACGAGGGTGTCGATGCGTTCGAAATCATCACATTTAACAAACGCCGTTTTGTCAAATTTCGAATGGTCGACCAGAAGAATGGTATTGCGGGCCTGCTGCATCATGATGCTTTTGACGCGGCTTTCGCTTTCGTTGGATTCCATAATGCCCTTGTTCAAGTCGATGCTCTTACAGCTGATAAAGGCAAAATCGACGTAGTATCGGGTAAGTGTTTCACAGGCTATGGAATCTGTCAGGGCACAGGAGCTGTCGCGCATCGTGCCGCCTGTGCAGATCATTTTGAAGCCGCAGCCGATGAAATCGTTCATGAGACGGATGGAATTGGTAACGACCGTGATATTACGCTGATTCTGAAGGCGCTGCAAGAGTGCTTGGCAGGTCGTGCTGGAATCCATCATGATCGTGTCTCCATCGTGGATTAGGCTTGCGGCTTTGTCGGCGATGAGCAGTTTGCTTTCATTGTTTATGGAGCTGCGACGCGTATAAGAAAGTTCATCACTCGTGCTTTCCGTTATCACGGCACCGCCGTAACTGCGGCTGAGCAACTCCTGTCTTTCCAGTTTTTCCAGGTCGCGGCGGATTGTTTCTTCGGTTACTTTGAATAACTTAGCAAGTTCTGAGACGTAAACTTTGCGGTCGATTCGAATCTTTTCCATGATTTTTTGTCTGCGTTCTAATCCCAGCATGATAAGCTCCTTCTTTCTCTTGTTTTCTGTTATCTTTTTCTATTTCCCAATGATTCGCTCTTATTATAGGGCAATTTTGGGATCAATACAATAGAAACAGATAAAAATAGACGTTTGATTTGTTGGATGTTGTCTTTCGGTTCACTTGAAAAGGAAGCTGTCTTCATAAAAAAATGAGCGAAAGTACCCTGATGAGAGGAGCTGTTTGACTACGACCCATACAGGATATAAAAAAGAGGCTTTTCTTCGGAGGACATAGACTTTGAATTTATTCGTATGGGAGGGAGCAAGGTGTTTTCAAGAAGGGCAGCGTGGTAGAATAGATAGGAGATCGGAAGGGACCGCCTGCGAATATATTGGCAGCGACGTTATCCGAATAGAAATCTCCATAAAGTTTCTGTGAGACGTCCGAATCCATGATACAATCAAAGATATTTGATGTTTCGTGACCCTACATACACGTGACTTATTCTCTGTAAAGGAGGTATGGCAATGATAGATTTACAAGAACGGAAAAAAATCTGGCAGCGCTTCATCGAAGAGGGTATCTTGAGTAAACAATTGCCTCCGCTTATTGCCCGTTCATGGCAGGATTGCCGCAAGAAGGGAATCGATCCGTGGCACCGAAAAAATCTTCCCGTTGATTTAGAAAATCTAAATAGAAGCCGTCAAAAAAACAGATTATTGTTGCAAGTTGCCGGACCCATTATGCAAAGTGTCCATGAAATTGTCAGGGAATCCCATTCTCTCTTGGCCTTAATGGATAGTGCCGGCTGCGTGCTGCGTACCATTGGCGATGATACGATTTTGCAACATTCAGAAAATATTTTTTTTCATCCCGGTTCTGTGTGGAGAAATGATTCTGTCGGTACGAATGGTCCCGGGCTGGCCCTGGAATATGACAGGCCCGTACAGCTTATCGGCGCAGAGCATTATTGCGCTGACCAACATAACTGGAGCTGTTCAGCGGCACCCATACACGGGAATGACGGACAGGTGATCGGCGTTCTGGATCTTTCGGGCAGTGCGGCTGCCGCTCATCCCCATACCTTAGCCTTGGTGGTAGCCTGTGCCTTTAGTATCGAACAGACCTTGCGTTCTTATCACCAAAGCCATTTCATGAAAGCCGCCGCCAATGGCCTGCCGGAATCCATTCTTCTTTTAAATGATAGCTTGAAAGTACGCTGGGCCAATGCCACGGCCTATCGTGAATTGGGCGTATCTCATAAGGAGCTGTCGGCCCTCGATTTCCGCCGTGTCCTGCCTCAAATCGACTGGCCTGCCATGCAGTCCGATACGGTGAGTGACAGCCCCTTGTATATGGATGATCTGGGCGTCGTTCTAGCCAAGAAAACACGTCACTTCAGTGCTACCTTATCCAAAACCTGCGATGCTACGGGACAAACTTATACGCTCATTCTGCGCAGACAGGAACACTTATTTCGCTCCGTTAACCGTGTAGCCGGCAATCAAGCAAACTATACCTTTCAAAATATTTATACGGCGGACCCCGCTATGTCTGAAGTCATTGATAAAGGCCGTCAGTATGCCTACTATGACAGCACCATCCTTATTGAAGGGGAAAGTGGAACCGGGAAAGAACTCTTTGCCCAGGCCATCCATGCCGAAAGCCCCAGGCATAAAGGGCCTTTCGTTGCCGTGAATTGCGCATCATTGCCTCGAGATTTAATTGAAAGCGAATTATTCGGCTATGAAAAAGGGTCCTTTACCGGGGCCCTTCGAGAAGGGAATCCGGGCAAGTTCGAACTGGCTGATCACGGGACTCTCTTTCTCGACGAAATCGGGGAAATGCCTCTGGAATTCCAAGCCAAGCTGCTCCGGGCTGTAGAGACGCTTTGCATTCGCCGTATCGGAGGCAAAGAAGAGAAAAAACTCGATGTCCGCGTTATTTCTGCGACCAATCGCTGCTTGGAGTCAGAAGTCGCAAAGGGAACCTTCCGCGGCGATTTATACTATCGATTGAACATTCTTAAACTGTCAATCCCGCCGCTCCGCAAGAGGCCGAACGATATCAGCTACTGTGCCAACCTGTTCTTGAAGCGCTTTAATACACGCTATCCCGAACGGACTCGCCAATTATCTCCGGAGGCATTGAAGTCTCTTCTGGAATATTCTTGGCCCGGTAATGTCAGAGAGCTGCAAAATTGTATTGAACGAGCTTTCTACACCAGCTCATCGGCGATTATCATGCCCCATGACCTGGCTCTTCGCGACAGGCAGCCGGCAGATGATGTCCGACGATGGAACCCTCCTGTTGAGGGGACAAATGCGGCAGAAAAAGCGGCACTCCTGCACTGTTTAGAAACTGCTTTTGGGAACGTACCGGCTGCTGCAAGTTCTTACGGAGTAAGCCGAGCGACTTTTTATCGCCTCTGTCATCGCCATGGAATTCGGCCTAAAGAAATCCGGCGGCGCCACCCGTAATCGCCCCTTGAAAATGTCTCAAAAATCTCAAAAGTCTCAA
>NZ_LUGJ01000031.1:0-33508 GCF_001682955.1 Megasphaera sp. DISK 18 | reverse complement strand
GGATACGAATCCTGAAACAATTCAGTGGCGATAGCTGCGGGGATCCACCTGTTCCCATGCCGAACACAGCAGTTAAGGCCGCAAACGCCGAAAGTACTTGGGGGGAGGCCCCCTGGGAGGATAGGAAGCCGCTGATTAATAGAGAGAGAAGCACTTCGATATGAAGTGCTTCTTTTTTTGTCTGAAAGATGAAATAGAATGGATGAGAAGATTGAACAACTGATGCAGGTCATTGCCGATTTGAAGAAATAAGCATCGGATAGTTCTTGAAGTAAGAATCGGGGCTCCTCTCGTGTGAGAAGGGCTCCGATTTTTGCTTTCATAAAAAACTCTATCTTTTATATAAAACAAAAATAAATTTAATAAGTAGTAAACCAATAACTTAAACCGTATGTAAAAATACATATTATTGACAAATATAATCGTATTTTATAGAATGAAAACACGGAGATATTTAATATCAACAATGTATACTTTAGGGATTTCGGCTTGTTTAGCCGAGAAATAAGGAGGGTGGTAACGGAGATAGACAGCGCTGAGCTGTGGTAAAGATAACTTCTAAATTTCATCATACATTTCTTTTGATATTTTTGAATTGAAGAATACAGGAGGAAAAGCATGAATCAGATTTATAAAGTTATTTGGAGCAAAGTGAAGCATTGCTGTATCGTCGTATCTGAATTGGCAAAAAGAGACGGCAAAGCGATATCGACGCAGTCTCGGATGAATAAAAAAATGGCAGTTTCCCTTGCCGTATTGGCAATTTGTGCCGGTATGGTGCCCGGTGTAATGGCTGCCGATACGGCAACCGGAACGGGATCTGGCGTGGCTTATGGTACCAGTTCTCAAGCGACAAAGGATACCAGTACTGCTGTAGGCAATTCTGCTAAATCAACAGTAGACTATGCAACGGCGATTGGTAATTTAGCAAATGCTTCCGGTGCTGGAGATACGGCGATTGGATATAATGCCAAAGCTTCTGGTACTTTTGGTATTGCAGCCGGTGCCGGCAGTAAAGCTCAGGGGGTCGTTTCAGTAGCTATGGGTTATGAGGCTACAGCAGCCGCCAATCAAGCAGTGGCAATCGGTTATGCTGCAAAAGTAACTAAAAATGATTCAGTGGCAATTGGTCGTGAAACAGAGGCAAATGAAGAAAATACGGTAGCTATTGGTCTACAAACAAAAGCAAATGGTAACCAAAGTATGGCCTTAGGCTATGGAGCCCTTACGGAAAGTAGTGCTAATAATGGCTTAGCAATCGGTGTTAGTGCTTATGTAGGACCTATCCGTTCAACTGACCCCGTCCAAGGGGTCCCGGGGAATAGTACCTCAATTGTAGATGATGACACCGTAGTTGCTGCGGGGAAAGAGCAAATGAACTCTGTTGCTATCGGTAATTCGGCGAAGGCCTTTGGTTATCAGACGACAGCTTTGGGAGCTGGCGCAGAGGCTCACGATACGAATAGTTTGGCAGTAGGAATAATGGCTATCGGCAAAGGCAATTATGCAACGGCCTTAGGCAAACAGGCATATGCTAACGGTAACGAAGCAACGGCTCTTGGGCATTGGGCCCGGGCGTATGGCGATAATGCCATTGCTATCGGTTCCTATTCCATTACCAACACCCTGGATGGTACCGGTACAGTAAGTAATGGTGTTGCTATCGGTCAGAAAGCGCGCGCTGCATCTGATAATTCCATTGCATTAGGCCAAAATTCATTGGCATATGTTCCGGATAATGTGAAGACAGAAGCATACTTAACCAATGAAGCTTTTTCAGCATCCAATGGTGTCGTTTCCGTCGGTAATGCTGAGTACACCATCGGTGATACGACCGTAGCTTCAAATCGTCGTCGTATTACCAATGTAGCCGGTGGTGCCGATGATTATGATGCGGTCAACGTAGCTCAGCTGAAAGCCTTATCTAATAAGTTGACACAAGATGCTACTGACAGTAAATTATCTTCCGGAAAAAATATTACGATCAATACGACGACCGATGATAACGGGGTTAAGACCAATAACATTGACTTGAACGATAAGATTACATTGAACAACGCTGCTGCTCCGGGGCAACAGGTAATCGTTGACGGTACGACCTCGAACATTACGGCTGGCACGGGAGACAATCAAGTTGTTGTTAATGGTTCTGCAGGCCAAGTTACGATTGGTGCAGAAGGCAGTCAACTGGTTATCGGCAAGCAAGCCGATACGGCGAAGGACAAGGACGGCAATGCAATCAATCCGGATAAGACCGGAAATTATATTACCGGCCTCGACAATACGATTTGGAATCCTGCTGAAAACGGGATTGTTGAAAACCGTGCGGCTACAGAAGGTCAGTTACGCGATGCTGTGAATAGCATCAGCACGGAAATCGGCGACATTAATACCGATATTGAAGCCATTCAAAATGCCAAACGTGATTTTATCAGTGATACCGGAGAAAAAATCGAAGTCGGTAATGCTGAAACGTTGAGCATTAAAGGTGGTGCCCCTGCGAATTCATTGACGGAAGGGAATATCGGTGTCGTAAACGATGGCACGAAGGGCTTTAAAGTGAAACTGTCGTCTAAGCTTACCGGCCTCGACAGTGTATCTACCAAGACCTTAACGGCCAGCGACAGCATTACCGTAGGCTCTGGTGATGCGACTACGGTCATCAGTGGGAATGCGGTTACTACCGGCTCTGTTACAACGGGTGATACGACAATTAGTAGTGACGGCCTGACGATTGCCGACGGTCCGTCCGTAACGAAGTCCGGTATCGACGCCGGTGGTAAAGCTATTCACAACATCGGCGAAGCTACGGAAGCTACGGATGCTATCAATAAGGGAACCTTTGATACGGCCATTACCAATATTGGTTCCGGCATGAATCAACTCGGTAATCAGATCAACAAACTCGATAACCGCGTCGATCGTGTCGGTGCCGGTGCAGCTGCTCTGGCAGCCTTACACCCCTTAGACTTTGATCCGACGTCACGCTGGGAATTCTCGGCCGGTGTCGGTAATTATCGCGGTGCCAATGCCGTAGCCGTCGGTGCCTTCTATCGTCCGAACTACAACACCATGGTCAGCATCGGCTCGTCTTACGGCGGCGGTGAAAATATGGTAAATGCCGGCGTAACTTGGACATTTGGGGAAGGCGGAACGGGAAATTACCAGTCGAAAGGCGCTATGGCCCAGGAAATCAACAGCTTGCGGTCGGTTGTAGACGAACAGAACAGCAAACTGGCGTCACAGAACGACAAAATCGAGGCTCAGAACAGCAAGATTGAAGCCCAAAGTCAGCAGCTCGAAGAACAGAATAAGAAGATTGAACAATTGATGCAGGCTATTGCCGAGTTGAATAGATAAGGCAGTCGTATCAATTTCTGACAATAAGTAACGATAGCTGGGGTTCCTCTCATCCGAGGGGGGCCTCAGTTTTTTTTATTTCTGAAAATGTTATATATTACTAAAAAATATATTGAAACTGAAATAAACAGTGAGTTGCTGATTTAATATAGACATAATATGTGTAATTTATTGACAAGTATATAGATACTATATAAAATAAACAACAAATAAACGTTATTAAAATTTTATAATTTTGGTAAAATGGCTTATTAGGCTGAGAATTAAGGAGGCTTGGTAATCGATATAGACAGCACGGAGCTGTTTGGGGGAAATAACTTCTAAATTTTATCATTTCTTTTATATTTTTTTCAATTAAGGAATATGGGAGGAATCGGAATGAATCGAATTTATAAAGTTATTTGGAGCAAAGTGCGGCATTGCTATGTCGTCGTATCTGAATTGGTAGGAACGGATCGGAAATCGGTAACGACTCGCTCGCGGGTTAGTAAAAAAATGGCAGCGTCTCTTGCCGTGATGGCCCTTTGTGCCGGCATGACGTCGGGCGTCATGGCTGCTGACACGGCAACCGGAGCGGGATTTGGTGTTGCATATGGAACTAATTCTGAAGCGACAGGAGCAACTAATACGGCAGTTGGTCCGGCAGCAAAGGCAACGGCCTCTTCTAGTGCGACTGCTATTGGTAATAAGGCAGTCGCAGCGGGTAATAATAGTACTGCAGTCGGTGAGAGTGCTTCGGCCTCCGATTCTTCGGCGACAGCTCTTGGTTATAAAGCTCAAGCTGCCGGTTCGGGGACAGCTGTTGGTGCTAGTGCTCAAGCTGCGAGTTTGAGTATCGCTGTTGGTAATCGGGCTGTAGCATCTGCGAATTATAGTACAGCTATTGGCGTAAGCGCTTCAGCTTCAGCAAATAGTGGTATAGCAATTGGTCGTGAGGCTAGCGTTACTGCACAGTATGGTATTGGCATGGGCTATAAGACAACTTCTTCAGGAGCTTTTGGGACAGCTGTAGGTTATCAGGCAAAAGCTACAGCTTCCAGTACGTCTGCTTTTGGTCATGGAGTTGAAGCCAATGCTACTTATGCAACGGCTATAGGCTATAAATCTACAACGGCTGCAAGAGACTCCATTAGTATGGGCAGTGAAACAACTCTTGATAAGGGCGGTGCGTATGGTATCGCTATGGGGCGCAAAGCCTATATTGGTCCTGAAACCACACCGACTACAGCAACTCATAATAATGCTGTGAGTGTAGGCCAAATAAGTGATTTACCTGATAGTCGATTCTTGCAACAAGATTCTATTGCGATGGGGTCTGAAGCTAAATCGTATGGTCATCAGAGTATGGCTCTTGGAGCAGGTTCATTGGCTTATAATGATAAAACTGTGGCAATCGGTAGAAGAGCATCGGCGCGCGGTGATTATGCAGCGGTCATCGGTTACAAAGCTGAAACGGATGGTGAAGGCGCAGCTGCATTAGGTTTCGGTGCTCGCGCATATGGTGATCATGCAATTGCTATCGGTACAGATGCTATTACGAATACGTTAGATGATTCCACTGCGGTAAGTAGCGGTATTGCTATTGGTCATGGCGCTCGCACTGCATCCAACTACTCCGCTGCTATAGGTTCCTATGCGCTAGCTATTATCGACGACGATGTTGCTACCAAAGCATACTTAACTGATGAAAAGTTTTCAAAAAATAACGGCGTTGTTTCTGTTGGTAATAAAGCCTATACTTTAGGCACTTATGATTTTGCAGAAAACCATCGCCGCATTACTAATGTTGCCGGTGGGGCCGACGATTATGATGCGGTCAACGTGGCACAGCTTCGCAAAGTGTATGATAAGGCCACTGATAATACGACAAAGATTTCACAATTATCCGGTGGTTGGATGCTGGGCGTAACGACGGCACCGGACGTTAGGCAGGCTTCAGATGCGACTGCTGAAGGGCTATCTCGTGCTATTCAATCAGGTCAAATGGTGAGATTGCAGTCCGGTAGTGGTATCAAGTTAAAGCAAGATGGAACCAATGTAACGATTGGGCTCAAATTTATCGATATGCATACAGGCGGTTATCCAATTAACGATGCTAAAGCGAGTGGTGGCGCTGCGCTGGCAGTGGGCCAAAACAGTATAGCTGATGGTAATCAAAGTACAGCTGTCGGTTTTGACACTTATGCCGGTCAGCATTCTTTTGCCGGTGGGAATCAGGCTGAAGCAGATATGTACTCGGTTGCTCTCGGTGCCTACGCAAAGGCTAAGAAACAGTATTCTATTGCTGTCGGTATAGCTAAAGAATTTGATGATGGAAGCGGAACCGAAACACGCAAAAAGGTTGACAGTGATTATGGTATGGCCCTAGGTACCTATTCCTATGTAGGTGAAGATTCTAATGAATCTAATGCTATCGGTTTTGATACGGCAATCACTAATTCGGTAAATTCAGCCGCAGTCGGCAGTCGAGCTAATATAGCTAATTCGAAGGAAGCTAATGCATTTGGTTACTTGGCAAAAGTAACCGATTCAGAATATGGCAGCGCATTTGGTAGCCATGCGACAGTGACTAATGCTAACAATGCAGTGGCCCTTGGTGTATCTTCTAAAGTAGAGGGTGTCGATAGTGGCGTTGCCTTAGGGGCATTCTCTGTGGCTGATAAAAATGCAAGAATCTTTGGCTATGATCCGTCGACAGGGACGACGTTTGTAATGACTCCTGAGATGCAGTCTGCCCTTACTGCATGGCAGGAAGCTTCAAAGGCATCTGTAGCCGATCCGGATAATGCAGATAAACTTAAAGCGGCTGAAGATGCGGCGAAAACGTATCGGACCCTTGTCGGTGCCTGGGAATCCCAATTAGGTGCTGTTTCCGTAGGGGATAGTTCTAAGGGGGTAACTCGTCAGATTACGAATGTAGCCGCCGGCACTTTGGATACAGATGCGGTCAACGTAGCTCAGTTGAAAGCAGTAAACACTAAAGTTGACGCCAATAAGATTAGCTTCTTCAGCGTAAATCCGGAAGGCTTTGTTGTAAACAGTAATGCAGACAATAAAGGGGCTACCGGTGCTCATGCCATGGCGATCGGTATTGATGCTTCCGCTACAGGTCTTTTTAGCACGGCCATTGGTAAAGGCGCTTTAGCAGAAGCCGGAGATGCTATCGCTTTGGGTACTGATAGTAAATCGACGGGAAATATGGCTACGGCTATAGGGGAGCGTTCTGAAGCTACCGCTTCAAGTGCTGTGGCACTCGGTTCGGCTGCTAATGCCACTCAAAATTATGCAATTGCTATTGGTGGATCTGCAAAAGCAGAAGATTATCAAACTATTGCAATTGGACCATATGCTAATGCTTTGAAAGAAAATAGCATTGCTATTGGTTACTTTGCAACAGCATCAGACAATGCCTATGATGGAGTCGCTCTTGGACGAAGTGCTAATGTTACAATGGAAAACGGTATTGCTTTAGGTTCATATTCTACTACGGATCGAGATGGAAATTATCTTGGTTATGATCCGACTGTCGGTGGAGATGCTATTTTTACAACAGAAATGGAAAGTGCACTGAATGCAGTAAATGCAGCACTCGACAATTATTATCAAAATCAGACAGATGAAAATCTTCAAGCATATCAAGATGCCTTTAAAAAGTATCGTTTGCTGGTGGCTCCTTGGGTATCCGGCGCAAGTGCAGTATCTATTGGTAATAAGGAAGAAGGTCTTACTCGTCAGATTACCAATGTGGCAGCAGGTTCTACTGATACGGATGCGGTCAACGTGGCTCAGCTCAAAGCTTTAGATGCTAAGGTGACGAAGGCCGCAGCTGATAGTGCCTTAACTGCGGGTAAAAATATTGAAATTAAAACTACAACCGATGATACGACTGGTGTTAAAACTAATACCATCAATTTAAAAGATAAGATTACCTTAGGCGACACTACGGATACTGCTAAGCAGGTAACCGTTGATGGTAATGCAGCGACTGTTACAGCAGGCGATGGAGATAACAAGGTCATTGTTGATGGCTCTAGTGGCCAAGTTGTAATTGGTGACACGGGCAATCAACTTGTTATCGGGAAACAAGCTGATACAGCTACCGATAAAGATGGCAATGAAATCAACCCTGGTAAAACAGGCAATTACATCACAGGTCTCGACAATACGACTTGGAATCCTGAAAAGAATGGTATCGTTAAAGACCGTGCCGCTACCGAAGGGCAGTTGAGTGACATCGTAGGTACAATCGGCGAGATTAGTGAAGGTATTGAAAATGCTACGAGAACGATTACCGGTGACGGTGACGCAAAAGTCGTACTCGGTAAAGACGATGCTTTAAGTCTTACCGGCGGAGCCGATACCAGTTCATTAACTGAAAAGAACATCGGTGTTGTAAATAATGGCGATAAAGGTTTCAGTGTTAAGTTATCGTCTAAACTTACTGGTCTCGACAGTGTCAGCACGAAGACATTAACGGCGAGTGACAGCATTACCGTTGGTTCCGGCGACACGACGACCGTCATCAGTGGTAATACGGTTACGACCGGTTCCGTAACGACGGGTAATACGACCGTCAGCAATGATGGATTAGTGATTAAAGATGGCCCGTCTGTCACTGCCGATGGCATTGATGCCGGCGGCAAAACTATTTCCAATATTGGGGAAGCTAAGAATCCGACGGATGCTATTAATAAGAGTACCTTTGACACTACGGTCGCTAATATCGGTTCCGGCATGAACCAACTCGGCAATCAGATTAACAAGCTCGACAACCGCGTCGATCGTGTCGGTGCCGGAGCGGCGGCTTTGGCAGCTCTCCATCCGTTGGAATACGATCCTAATACTCGTTGGGAAGTTTCGGCAGGCATCGGTAATTACCGCGGTGCGAACGCTGTTGCCGTCGGTGCCTTCTACCGTCCGAACTACGATACCATGATCAGCATTGGCTCGTCCTACGGCGGCGGTGAAAACATGGTCAATGCCGGTGTAACCTGGAGAATTGGTGAAGGCGGATCGGGGAACTACCAATCGAAAGGCGCTATGGCTCAGGAAATCAATGATTTACGGTCAGTTGTGGACGAACAGAACAGTAAACTGGCGTCGCAAAGCCGCCAGATTGAATCTCAGAGTGAACAGTTATCTGCTCAAAGTAACGAGATTAAGGCTCAGCGTCAACAATTGGAAGAACAGAATCAGAAGATTGAACAACTGATGCAGGCTATTGAAGATTTGAAAAAATAAAATATAGACATCGTGCTACATAAGACTGGGGTCCTTCTCTTGGGAGAGGGGCCTCATTTTTTTCGATTTTCGTAAAATTTTATTATCTTGCTGACGAATACCCTATGAAAATAAATCACACAGCCGTTAAATCGCTCTCTGTAGCGGTAAAATGGGGTAACGATAGACTGAATATACTGGCGCTGAAGGAAGCGCATCTAGTAAAATGACAGCTTAAAATCTACTGTAAATCAATATAGTAATGATATTGATACATAAAATATAGAGATTAAAGAGCTGTTTTCGACTTAAATAAACCTTTCAGGTGAAGATTAAAAAACGGCGACCAGAAACGTATTCCTCTGGAATTTGCATATTTTAGCGATTTATTAATCGTGCTTGAGTAAATAAATTAATTTGAAACGCATGTTTATTATCAATTAAATATATGATATTTATCTATAATGAATTATATAAAACAGTTAGTTGACAATTTTAACCCATATCTATAAAATAAAAATCAGAGAAGACTAGCACTAACGATATGTTTTAATATGAGAATATTTATTACATGATGGAGGTGCGAAAAGGGGCGGTTAAAAATGAATAAAGTGTATAAAGTTATTTGGAATAAGGTAAAACATTGTTATGTTGTCGTATCGGAGATTGCCAAGAGTAATGGTAAATCAGCGGCGATGAAAATGCAGTCAGGGAAAACCATCGCTGCGGCTTTGACGGTCTTTGCACTGTGTCTCGGTATGAACGGAGTAGTTAGTGCTGCAATGAATTCGGAAGGTTCTGGGATGGGGGTCGCTATTGGGGCGGGTTCGGTAGCAACGGATAATTCCGCTGTTGCAGTTGGTACAAATTCCAAAGCCGAGTATAGTTCTTCTGTTGCTATTGGAAATGGGGCAACCGCGGAAGAAGGGTTTTCGATTGCCGTTGGAGAGACTTCAATTGCCAGTAAAAATGGTGCCATTGCTATGGGGAATAAATCAAAAGCTACTGATAGCGGGGCTGTTTCTATTGGTGTGAGTTCAGAGGCTGGCCTCAGTGGGACGGCTATTGGTTATGGTACACTGGCATCCGGCTATTCTACCGCTATTGGTCTTCAGTCAAAAACAACGGGGTTTGGTGACATAGCTCTGGGGTATACTGCTAAAAGTTCTGGTATGGGAGCAACTGCTATCGGCGGAGAAGCGGCTGCTAATGCTGACAACGCAATAGCGGTTGGTTCTTATGCAAAGGCCAAGGGTTTATCCTCGACTGCGATTGGCAATGCCGCAAATGCTACGGTTGAAGGCGCGATGGCTTTTGGGAGTTCTGCAAATGGCTCTGGCATCTACTCTATCGCGATAGGGAATACGGCCGCAGCCACAGCTAGGGGGGCTATCGCATTTGGTCAACTTGCTGTAGGGGTGGGGGTATTTTCGACTGCTATCGGTACCAGTGCCCAGGCGAGCGGTCAATCTTCAGTGGCGATAGGGCCTCAGTCAATTGCTTCTGAGTCGTCGGCATTGGCATTTGGTATAAAGGCGAATGCAAGTGGTACATCTGCAATGGCGATAGGACCTAGGTCACAGGCCTCCGCTGCATCGGCAGTGGCATTGGGCAATAAGTCTATAGCCAATATTGGAGGCGGTATCGCTGTCGGCAGCGATTCTAAGACCAATGTCGATGCCGGCGTAACTGGCTATGATCCAAGTGGAGCATATGCAACAGATTCTGATGAGTTGCTCAAGAAAGGAACCCCTTGGAGATCGACCCTTGCTGCGGTTTCCGTCGGTAACAGTGAAAAAGGGTATACCCGCCAGATTACCAACGTGTCTGCCGGTACCTTGGATACCGATGCGGTAAACGTCGCACAGCTCAAGGCTTTAAACGAGAAAGTAGATAACAGCGCCTTATCTTCCGGTAAAAATATTACCGTTCATACAACGACGGATGCCAATGGAGTTAAGAAGAATACCATTGATTTGAACGATAATATTACTTTTGGCAGTGATACAGCGCCTGATAAAGAGGTGAAAGTTGACGGCACGAAGGGCCAGGTCGTCATCGGCGAGGCCGCCAAGGGAAGCGGCCTTGTCATCGGAAATCAAGAGGTAACGACAACTTCCGGCAAGAAAGAAACTGGTAAATTTATGACCGGTCTCAGCAATATTACTTGGGATAAGATGAATATCGTTAAAGACCGCGCTGCTACGGAAGGCGAGTTAAAAGACGTAACTGATTCTATTAAAAGCATTAGCGAAACTGTCGGCATGGGGACTCGTGAATTTGTCGGAGATGAAACTTCTTCAGACAAGAAGGTCAGCGTTAAACTTGGCGAAACTATGAACCTTAAGGGCGGGGCTGATGTTACAAACTTATCCGACGGCAATATCGGCGTCGTAACGAATTCCAATAAAGACGGCTTCGATATCAAGTTGTCGAAAGATATTAAGGGCCTCAATTCAGTCACGACGGGCAAGACGACGATGAACAATAACGGCCTTACGATTAAAAATGAAGATTCGTCGAAGAACATTACCATTCAGAACAACAATGTCAACATGGGCGGCAATGTCATCACGAATATTGGCGAAGGCACGAACCCGACAGATGCCATTAACAAAAATCAATTTGACCGCGAAATCAGCCAAATCAATAATGGTATGGGTCAGGTAAATAATCGCATCAACAAACTCGATAACCGCGTCGATCGTGTCGGAGCCGGGGCGGCGGCCTTGGCAGCTCTCCACCCCTTAGAATACGATCCTAATACTCGTTGGGAAGTTTCGGCCGGGGTCGGTAATTATCGTGGTGCTAATGCCGTTGCTGTCGGTGCCTTCTATCGCCCGAACTACGATACCATGATCAGCCTCGGCTCGTCTTATGGCGGCGGTGAAAATATGGTCAATGCCGGTGTAACCTTCCGGATCGGCGAAGGCACGACTAAGGTATATTCATCGCAGGATGCATTGGCACGGGAAGTTGACAGTTTGAGATCCCTTGTCGATGAACAGAATCGTAAACTGGAATCGCAGAGCAAACAACTTACGGCACAGAATAACAAGATTGAGTCGCAGAGTGAACAACTGGCGGCTCAGAACAATAAGCTTGAAGCACAAAACAGTAAGATTGAAGCCCAGAGCCGGCAATTGGAATCCCAGGGCAAGCAGTTGCAAGAACAGAGCCGGCAGATTGCACAATTGATGAAGGATGTTGCTGAATTAAAAAAATAGAATCACTGAATATCGTGTGACATTGACGCGGTAACAAAAGGGTCCTCTTTTCAGAGGGCCTTTTTGTGTGGCAAATTTTAGCGTTGAATAGAGACCTTTGTAAAGAAAATTTAAATTATAAAAAATATGAAACAGTCAATATCGATTTGTAATAGAAAATTAGTATTTGTTTTATTAACAAAATTTAAAGCAATCTATAAAATATGACCATAAAAGTCTAGTTTGATAATGACTTGTTTTAACTGGAGTGCATTTGTCAAATTGAGGTAATGCTGCGGTAAAAACAGGCTGTGGAGGGGATATGCGATAGGGCGGCCTATTGTTGAATGATGTGTCGAAATAAAGAAATGCCGTTAAAGACTAAAAGAGGCATTCCGATTTCTGTTGTAATATTGTGTCTGCTTCTTATCGTTGTGTCGTTTAATTATCCATTCTATTGGGGGAAATGAATATGAACAAAATTTACAAAGTCGTTTGGAGCAAAGTAAAGAACTGCTACGTCGTAGTTTCTGAAATCGCCAAGAGCCACAGCAAGCCCGTGTCGCGTGGCTCGCGTCAATACGTTTCGGCAGCAGCCGTCTTAGCTGCTTTTGCCGTGCTGTTCGTTTCGAATGTCGCTACCGTTCAAGCTGCTGATATTACAGTAGGCGAAGGTTCGAAAACCAGCAATTATGTTAATCAGGTAGGCAGTATTGCTATCGGTAACAATGCCTATGTTGAAAATATGGCCGGTAATCAGGAACGGACCTTTACCTTTGGTCAGACCGATCAGACCCAGTGGGCAGCCGGTATTGCTATTGGCCAAAATACCTACGCCCGTTCCGGCAGCATTATGATTGGCGACCATAAATATGTAGGCGCTCTCGGTGACGTCACGGTTGACGGTTCATCGAATGCTGGTGTAAGAGCGAAATCTTTATATATTAACTCCACCACTCTCGGTGCCAACGCCTACAATTCAGGCTCCTTTTCTACGGTAAACGGTTCCTATTCCATTGCAACCTCTGATTACCAGGGCCTTGGCGGTTTTGCCGGTCTTTTTGACGGACCGAAAGCGGCCAAAAACTTTGGTGCCAACATTTATGGTTCTTTGAATAGCATTGAATCGGCTACATCCTCGTCGAACTATTCCGGTGTTGCCAGCAGTGTCATCGGTACGGCTAATAGAACGGCCAACTCCAATGGTGCCTTGATTTTCGGTGCCGGCAATGAAATTACTAACTCCATTACAGCTATTTCGGCTCCATCCAGCGGTGGTGCCTCTGCTAAAGAATTGCAGACCACGTTGATGACCAGCATTAAGAACTCTCAAAGTGGCGGTGCAACCCTTGCCATCGGTGGCGGTAACAAAGCAGACTACACCCAGAAAACGTCCATTATCGGCGTAAACAACACGGTTACCGGTACAAGCAGCAACATTAGCCAGTACAACTCCGTAACCGGCTTTAACAACACGGCTACCAATGTAGACAACACCATCGTTGTTGGCACGAACCGAACGGTGTCTGACTTGGCCAATACTGTTGTTATTGGTACTGCAGATTCTGCTACGGAAACGACGGCTAGTAACGCAGTGGCTATCGGCAACAATGCTAATGCTACTGTAGATGGCGGTGTCGCCTTAGGCGCTAACTCTGTCGCTAGTGTGGCATCCGGTGTTGCCGGCTATGACCCGAACACGAAATCTGCTTCCACGACTGATTCTGCCACTTGGAAATCTACCTTAGCTGCTGTTTCTGTCGGCGTTCCGACGGATGGCGGTGCCGCTACGGCAACTCGTCAGATTACGGGCGTTGCTGCTGGTATGCAGGATACGGATGCCGTAAACGTGGCACAGCTCAAAGCTTCTAAAGTAAACTTAACGGAAGGTGACAATGTAACCATTACTTCTAAAACAGAAGATGACGGTTCCACTACTTACACCATTAAATCTACCGATACCAATACGACCTTGGCCAGCGGTACTGTTTCCTATACCGATGGTGACGGAACTTTGGTTTTGACCGACTCGGCAGGCAATAACGTTACCGTAAGTGGCCTTAAAAACACCTATGTCACCAGTGCAGCCTTGAGCGGCAATACCTTGACCCTTACCCGTAATGACGGCGGCACGGTTACCGTAGACGGTATCGCATCTTCGACCGATATTACGAATTTAACAAATACAGTTAATGCTAATAAAACACATTTCTACAGCGTTAATTCGACTGATACTACGGCAGGTAACTACAACAATAACGGCGCTACCGGGACGAATGCGTTGGCTGCCGGTGTAGCGGCTAGTGCTCAGACAAACAATTCCGTTGCTGTAGGTACGAATGCTCGTGTGCTGGGGAATGGCGGTAATAGAGACACAGGCACAGGCAGCATTGCTATCGGTGAAAACGCACTCGTTACTACTAATGGCCTTAACTTAACAAGTATTGCTATGGGTAAAGGTGCTACTGTATTAAACGGCAGCGGTAAACAGGATAAAGCGTTAAGCTTCACACCGGATAACTACGCATCCGGCAGCGATCTTCCAATTGATCCGGATAAATCTCCTGGTGGTATCGCTATCGGTGCGAATGCGTATGCTCGTACAGGTAGTGTCCAGATTGGTTCTCACACTATGAAGGGCTACACTATGGGTGGTTCTGAGATTAATGACCAGTCCCAGGCAAATCTTGTTGGTATGACCACAATCGGTTCCAACTCTTACAACAAAGGTGCCTTGGGCAGTATGCTCGGTGCTTATTCCGTAATGACCGGGGAATTCACCGGTGCCGGCGGATTTAACAGCTTGCTTTATGGTTCTCAAAACTTTGGTGCTAATGTAGTTGGTTCCTTGAACAGCATTCGTTCTGCCGGTTACAGCGGTTCCAGCGGTATCGCAAACAGCATTGTCGGTGTAGGCAACATTGCTGAAAATGCTAATGGTGCATTAATCTACGGTGCCGGTAATAAAATCACCAACTCCGTACAATCCATTAGCGGCATTGACACATTAACCAGCACCTTAACTGTTGATGGCATGGTTGATGCATTGCGTGCAGGTATTCAGGCGTCTGATGGCGGTGGTTCTACCTTAGCTGTCGGCGGCGGCAACACGGCCGACTATACTCAGAATACGGCGATTATCGGTGTAAATAATACTGTTACCGGTAAAAGCGCCGATATTGCTCGATATAACTCTGTTACCGGTTACAACAATACAGCTACTAATGTAGATAACGTAACAATCACCGGTATCAACAATACGGTCACCGATGCCAAGACAGCCGTTGTAATCGGTGACAACCGTACCTTGACCGGCGTTAATAACAACGTCATTATCGGTTCTTCCGATGCAGGTACTACGACAACGGTTAACAATGCAGTGGCTGTCGGTCGAAATACGAATGTATCCTATGACGGCGGCGTAGCCCTCGGTGCGAACTCGCTGGCTACGGTAGATAAAGGGGCTATCGGTTATGATCCGTTGGGAGAAATTACCGATACGGACAGCATTGGCGCACTTAACAAAACACAATATGATGCGCTTAAATCCTCTATCGCGTCGAGCAATGATACGGTAAATAGCTTGACTTCGGACATTGCAGACTTGAAACAGCAGCAAAGTCAGTATAGCAGATGGTCTAATGAATATTTTGACCTTCAAGACCAGATTGATGCCAAACAGACAGAACTGACTGCGGCTCAAAATTCCTTAAATGCTGACCAAACTGAAATGAATAAGTTAGTTTCCACTTGGCAGGCAACCGGAGCTGCTGTATCCGTAGGTGACAGTGCAACCGGCTTAACCCGTCAGATTACTAACGTAGCAGCCGGTACGAATGACACTGATGCCGTAAACGTAGCTCAGCTTAAAAAGGTTGCAGCTGCTGCAGAAGATGCCGGTAAGACAACCTTGAACTTCACAGGTGATGACACCACCGCAGCTATCGCTCGCGGCAATGGTCAGACACTCAACATTACCGGTGGGGCTACTGAGTTTACGACGGCAGACAACATCGGCGTTGTAAAAGACGGCGATAATGCCTTGAAAGTGAAGTTGGCCAAAGACCTTACCATGGCTGACGGCAGCATTGCCTTCGACAACAATGTTAAATTGTCCCCCGCAGGCTTAAGCAATGGCGGTCAGAAGATCACCAACGTCGCAGCCGGCGAAGCCGATACCGATGCTGTCAACGTATCGCAGTTGAAGGGCAGCACGATTAAATCTGGTGCTGCTACCTACGCTGACAATGGTACGGGCTCCATGACCTTAACCATGGAAAATGGTGACACGGTTACCGTTACCGGTCTGCAGGACAAGTACATCAACGGTGCATCCCTTGCGAATAATACCTTAACCATCACCCGTAACGACGGCACCAACTTCACGGTTGATAAAATTGCCACAACCGACGATATTTCTAATCAAGTCGGTGACGTAGCGCTGAACTTTGCCGGTGATGATGCCACGGCTAAGGTTACGACGAAAAATAAAGGCACCCTCAACATTACCGGTGGTGCTGACAGCGACAACTTGACCGATGACAACATCGGCGTTGTAAAATCTGCTGACGACACCTTACAGGTTAAGTTGTCTAAAGACTTGAACGCCCTTAACAGCGTTCGCGTCGGCGGTTCCAAAGAAGGCGAAGGCATTTACATCGCTAAGCAGACTGTAACTAATACAAATAAGGGCTCTGAAACAGGTAATTACATTACCGGTTTAACTAACCTTACTTGGGATCCAGCTACTAACGGTTATGTAAGTGGCCGTGCCGCCACGGAAGATCAGTTGAAATCCGTTTACGACACGATCAACTCCGATGTGAAAGCCAACAAGGTCGTTGCCGGTAAGAACATCAGCGTTGAAGTAAATGAAGATGGCACCGGTACGAAGGTATCCTTGGAAAATAACATCACCTTGGGCTCCGATACGGACGCAGCAAAACAGGTCAACATCAACGGTGACGCTGCAACGGTTACAGCCGGTGACGGTGCCAATAAAGTCGTCGTTGACGGCACTAACGGTCAGGTCACGATTGGCGATGCAGCTAATGGCGGCATTGTCATGGGCAACCAATCGAATGTTACCGGCACGAAGGCTGACGGCACCACGGATTCCCAGAACGGTCAGTTCCTCACGGGCCTCGACAACACGAAATGGGATCCTGCAAACCAGGGTATCGTTGAAAACCGTGCAGCTACGGAAGGTCAGTTGAAAGGTGCTGTGGACAGCATTTCTAAACAGATCAGCGACATCGATACGGCCGTTAAATCCTCCAGCCGTGTCTTCGAAAGCGACAGCGGTGCTGATGCTCAGGTAACCCGTAAAAATACGGATCCGATGAAGCTCAAAGGCGGTGCTGACAGCACTAACCTCTCCGATAACAACATCGGCGTCGTAAACAACAGCGACGGCACGGGCTTCGACATTAAGTTGTCGAAAGACATCAAGGGCCTCAACAGTATTGAGGTGAACAATGTTGAAGTAAACAATAAGATTACCGTCGGCACCGGAGACAATCAGACAATCATCGAAGGCAATACGGTCAATACCGGATCGGTTACGACAGGAAACACGACGATCAACAATGACGGTCTCAAGATTGTCAACGAAGATTCGTCGAAGAACATCACCGTCCAGAACAACAACGTCAGCATGGGCGGCAATAGAGTTCAAAATGTCGGCGATGCTACGGAATCGACGGATGCCATTAACAAAGGCCAGTTCGACCGCGCCCTCAATAACATCGGCACGGGCATGAACGAAATGAATAACCGTATCGGCAACCTCGACCGTCGTGTCGATCGCGTCGGTGCCGGTGCCGCCGCCCTGGCAGCTCTCCATCCGTTGGAATTCAGCCCGGAAGCGAAATGGGACATCTCGGCCGGTGTCGGTAACTACCGCGGCGCTAACGCCGTTGCCATCGGTGCCTTCTATCGTCCGAACGTCAACACCTTGGTCAGCATCGGTTCCTCCTACGGCGGTGGTGAAAACATGATCAACGCCGGCGTAACCTTCCGAATCGGCGATGGCGAAACGATCAACTACCCGTCCAAGAAGGTTATGGCACAAAAGATCACGGATTTGGAATCGGTTGTATCCCAACAGAACGATAAACTTGAAGCACAAAGTGAACAACTGAATGCGCAAAATAAAAAGATTGAAGAATTAATGGCGGCTGTTGCAGCGTTAACGAAATAAGTCGTCTGAAAATCTTCAACGGCATACCTAAGCCGAACGAGGCTCCTCTTTGATAGAGGGGCCTCGTTTTTTTTGTGTTAAAAATAAAACAGAAAGGATTAAATCTATGAGCTATAACTGAGATGCAATATACAGTTCGTTTTGAATATAGATTCTCTAAAATGTTTTGTTGACAAATTCTGTCAAGTTAGTGTAAAATCAAGAAAACTAAGAGATACAAGTTCTTAACTATTTAGAAAGTTCGATTAGATAAACAATTAAGAAATAGATAAATTTAAATTATTTTTATAAGGGGAAACTAAATATGAACAAACAATATAAGGTCATTTGGAGTAAAGTAAAAAACAGTTATGTCGTCGTCTCGGAATTAGCGAAGAGAAGCGGCAAGGCTGTATCGATAAAATCTCAGCCCGCCCAGACATTAGCTGCTGTTCTTACGGTCCTGGCTCTGTCCATGGGCGTGACCGGTTTGGCCAGTGCGGCTGCCAATACGGAAGGCACCGGCGCCGGCGTGGCTGTTGGTACATCTTCTGAAGCAACCACGTATATGGCGGCATCTGTAGGTAATTCAGCGAAAGCCACCGGTTCGGCTTCAACGGCGATTGGCTATAACACTACAGCGTCCGGTAGCAATACCGTAGCTCTTGGCAGCAGTGCGGCTGCGTCCAATTCTTCGGCAATAAGCATTGGTAATAGATCTAAGGCATCCGGATCTAGTAGCGTCGCTATTGGACCGAGCGCTGAAGCATCATCGAGATACAGTACCGCCCTTGGCGCATCTGCGTCCGCAACTGCTGATTACAGCTTGGCTTCCGGCTACCAGGCAAACGCATCCGGTAATTATGGCGTTGCTTCCGGTTATCAAGCGCAAGCAACCAATTACTATACGACCGCTGTCGGTTACCAATCCAAAGCGACCAGCTCCAGTGCTTCTGCATATGGTAACGGTGCTACAGCTTCCGGTGCGTACTCTGCAGCTTTGGGTTATAACTCCGCTGCAGCCGGTAATAGTGCTATCGCTATCGGTAACGCCGCTAATGTTGCTTCCACGGCTGCCAACTCCGTCGCTATCGGTAAAAGTGCGTCCGCTGCGTCCAGCAATTCCGTTGCCTTAGGTCAAAATTCCTTAGCAGACACGACCGATGTTGCGACTACCGGCTATTTGACAAATGAAGCCTTCTCGGCCAGCAATGGTGTCGTATCCGTAGGTAATGCTTCTTATACCGATGCCAGCGGTAAGACGGTAGCTGAAAACCGCCGCCGTATTACAAACGTTGCAGCCGGTGCTGCCGATTCCGATGCGGTTAACGTAGCTCAGCTTAAAGCCTTGGAAAGCAATGTAAACTCTAATATTAGCACTTTGAGCGATACGGTTGATGCTAATAAAATCTCTTATGTTTCCGTGAACTCTACATTAACTGGTAATAAAAATAATGACGGTGCTACGGGTACTAATGCTGTAGCGATTGGTGGCGCTTCTAAAGCTGCCGGTAATTTAGCTACTGCTTTGGGTGTTAACACGACTGCCAGTGGTGAACGTGCTGTAGCTCTTGGTAATCAGGCGTCCTCTACTGGTTCAGGCTCGATTGCTATCGGTAACCGTTCTTCTTCTTCCGGTGCGACTTCTATTGCCATCGGTTCGACGTCTACGGCTGCCAATGGTGGGGTAGCCCTCGGTATTTCTTCTAAAGCAACCGCTTCTTCCTCTATGGCATTAGGTCAAAACTCTTCTGCTACTGAGTATCTCTCTATGGCTCTTGGTAATTTTGCTACTGCCTCTGCCAGAAACGCCATTGCTATGGGTTATTTGGCCAAAGCGAATAACACCAGCTCCACGGCTATCGGTAACCGTGCCGAAACAAACGGTATTTACTCTTTAGCCTTTGGTGACCGTGCCTATGTAGGTGCAGAATCTTCCGGCGATGGCACGAGCTCTGACGTTTCCGTTCCGAACGAACGTAAAAACACAGTTAGTGAAGAACGTTTAATCAATCCGTTAGAATCTGATAAGTATAGTTTCTCCATGGCTATGGGTACTGATGCAAAAGCTTACGGCTATCAGAATACAGCTATCGGTGGCGGTGCTGAAGCTTACGACACCAATACCTTGGCTGTAGGCTTCACGGCTCGTGCAAAAGGCCATTTATCCAGTGCCATCGGCAGCCAGGCTTCTACCAATGGTAAATATGCCACGGCCTTAGGTTTCTACTCTAATGCATCGGCTGAATCGGCCAGCGCTTTGGGCGACCAGACGACGGCTAACATTGCCGGCGGTGTAGCTCTTGGCAGCAAGTCCAAAACTAACGTAGACTCCGGTGTCATCGGCTATGATCCGAGCGGCACGATTACGTCTCAGGCCGATATCTTGGGCAGCAATCAGGCAACGTACACCCAGCTTCAGTCCGACATCGCTACGGCTCAGTCTAAAGTAGACTCCTTGTCCAGCGAAATCGTCGCCTTGCAGACGGCAAAGAACACCGCTACCGGTGATGACCTTACGTCTATCAATTCTCAGATTACGGCCAAAGAAGAAGAACTTGCTACGGCTCGTACTGAATTGGCCAGCCTTCAGACTCAGTCCAACCAGCTTGTTTCCACCTGGCAGTCCACCGGAGCTGCTGTATCCGTCGGTAACAGCGAAACGGGCATTACCCGTCAGATTACCAACGTCGCAGCCGGTACTTTGGATACGGATGCTGTCAACGTAGCACAGCTCAAAGCCTTGTCTACTAAATTGAGTGATGATGTAACGGCAATTACGTTGACATCCGGTAAAAACATTACCGTAGGTGACGACAATAAGATTAACTTAAACGATACCTTTACGGTAAACAGCGCTACGGATGCAACGCAGCAGGTAACGGTTGACGGCACGACTTCCACCATTAGTGCAGGTACCGATGCCAACGCAGTAACGGTAAATGGCGGCAACGCAACGGTTACAGCCGGTACCGGTGCTAATCAGGTGGCGGTCGACGGCTCTAAAGGCCAGGTCGTCATCGGTGATGCAGCGAAGGGCGGTATCGTAATGGGCAACCAGAGTGTTACAACAACTAATGGTTCTACTGAAAGCGGTCAGTACATCACCGGCCTCGATAACACGACGTGGGATCCGAATAATTATGTAGCTGACCGTGCTGCAACGGAAGGTCAGTTGGCCCAGATCGCAGGCAATATCAGCGACATCAACACCAGCATTGGTGAAATCAACAATGCAAAACGTACCTTCGTCAGCGATACGGGTGAACAAATTTCACTCGGTAAAGATGATACCTTGAACCTCAAGGGCGGTGCTGATACCAGCTCTTTGACCGACGGCAACATCGGTGTTGTAAACAACGAAGCCGGCAACGGTTTTGACATTAAATTGTCGTCCAAGCTCTCCGGCCTTGACAGTGTAGACACCAAGACACTGACCGCCAGCAATAAGATTACCGTTGGTTCCGGCGATACGACGACGTCCATTACCGGTGACACGGTAACGACTTCCTCTGTCGTAACGGGCAACACGACCATCAATAACAGCGGCCTTACCATTGCCAACAGCAGCGATTCGTCCAAATCCATTGCCGTTACGTCGGACAACGTCAGCATGGGCGGCAACCAGATCCATAACGTAGCTGCCGGTACAGCCGCAACGGACGCCGTAAACGTCAGCCAGTTGAACAACGTCGTTACCAATATCGGCAACGGCATGGGTGAAATGAGCAACCGCATTAATCGACTCGACGATCGTGTCGACCGCGTCGGTGCCGGTGCAGCCGCCTTGGCAGCCCTTCATCCCTTGGATTTCGATCCCGATTCCCGTTGGGAAGTAGCTGCCGGTGTCGGTAACTACCGCGGTGCCAGCGCTGTTGCAGTCGGTGCCTTCTATCGTCCCAACAACGATACCATGTTCAGCATCGGTTCCTCCTACGGCGGCGGTGAAAACATGGTCAACGCCGGTGTAACCTGGAGAATCGGTGAAGGCTCGAGCAACACCTACTCGTCCAAGAAAGCTATGGCTAACGAAATTGACAGCTTGAAATCTGTCGTATCTCAGCAGAATGACAAACTCGAAGCACAGAGCCAGAAAATTGAAGAATTGATGGCAGCTGTTGCTGAGTTAACCAAAAATAAATAAGTGTTCATGTCCATCGTAAGATGGCCTCCGAAGCACCGGGAATCCCGTGAAATATGGGATCCCCGGTGTTTTTTTGTTTTGTGAAATTAGATCAGGGGTAAAGCGCCTTGAAGAATTGAAAAAAAACAACAGCGCTAGGTATGCCAAGGTATGGGGACTGAAACGAAGATGCTATCTTGAAAATTTGTTTTTGGCTGTATAGTGCTTTACGTGTTCTATTTTTAAATTATTTATAAATACATGGTAAGATGGCCGTTGACTAGCTATTAATTGATTTTAAAATTACACATATAATATACTTTATTGACAAAATTGTAGGAAATATATAGAATGATAACATAGAGAAATAAAACACTTATTGTTTTGAATCGCTGGCGAATTTTCGGTATATTCGGATATTTCGGCGGTTAATTTAATTTGTGGAGGGATGCACGTACTTTATTTATGTTTTTTATATTACAATTATATTTATTTATCAAAATGTAATAAAATAATTTAATAATGTATTTTAGAAAACAGAATAGTGGTACATACTTAATTTTTGATGATGGAGTGAAACTTACCATTACCTTATAGGAGGCAAGCGATATGAATCGGATTTACAAAGTCATTTGGAGCAAAGTAAAGAATTGCTACATCGTAGTTTCTGAAATAGCAAAGAGTCATAGTAAACCCGTATCCACGAACTTGAACGCTGGTAAAACCGTTGCGGCCGTTTTGACTGTAGCGGCTCTTTGTGCTGGAATGACAGGCATGACCTATGCAGCAGATGACGGCTGGACTCTGGCTGTTGCACGCGGAACAGACTCTGCTACAGACGTAGAAGCGACAGCAACCGGTGATTCGAAAAAAATTGCATCCACTGATACCGTTACTTTACTGGCTGGTAGAGGAATCAAATTAACTCAAGACGGTTCAAATGTACAAATCGGACTTAAGTTTATTGATATGTTCCCGGCTGGCTGGCCGTATAATGATGCTAAAGCAACCGGCGCCGGTAGTTTGGCAGTTGGGCAAAACAGTGTAGCGGCAGTGCAGCAAGCAACGGCAATTGGTTTAAACACATATGCTGGGCAATACTCTTTCGCGGCTGGCGCCGAGGCTACGGCAAATAATAGCTCTGTTGCTATTGGTTATCATGCGAGTGCTATGAAAGCAAGTTCAGTGGCTATTGGAAGTGGTAAGGAAAAAGTAGAAAATGATCCTTCTAAAGGATATCAAAAGATAGATAGTGATTACAGTATTGCTATTGGTGCTTCTGCGTATGTAGGAGAAAATTCTAAAGGGTCCACTACTATGGGGACTAATGCTGAAGTGAATACTTCGGAATATGCAACTGCTCTGGGGAGTTATGCCAATATAACCGGTTCAACAAACGGAACCGCCATTGGGGCAGCTGCTGAACTGAAAAATTCGAAAAATGGAACAGCTTTGGGATTGGGCGTTAATGTGACAAATTCTGCGGATTCAACAGCAATAGGTTATGGTGCCAATGTCAGCGGGTCACAATATGCTACGACAATTGGTCGATCTTCTAAAATTGAAAATTCTTTATATGCTACGGCTATTGGCTCTTATTCGGGTGCAAGCAATTCAGTTTATGGTCTTGCCATAGGGACTAGTGCTAAAGTGAATAATGCTACAGGCGGCGTAAGTTTAGGGGCATTCTCTGTAGCCGATCGGAAAACTGATACCTTTGGATATGATCCATCTACAGGGGAATCTTTTGCCTTAACCGCTGAAATGAAAGCTGCATTTGATGTATGGCAAGCAGCCGTAGCTGAATATCAGGCGGATCCTAATAATAAAACGAAATTAGAAACTGTCAGAACTACCGGTAAGCAATATCGTATGCTCAATTCGGCATGGGTTTCCGGTAACGGCGCTGTATCAGTTGGTAACAGTGCGGATAGTATGACCCGCCAGATTATTAACGTAGCAGCCGGTAGTGAAGACACCGATGCGGTAAACGTAGCACAGTTAAAAGCTGTCAATACAAAAGTTGATGATAATAAGATTTCTTACGTATCTATTAATACAAAAAGAGATGCGAACAAAGATAATGATCAGGCCGGGATAGCTGATAATACCTTTAGTAAAGATTCGGCTGTAATTGGTTCGAATACCATTACTACCGGTCTGGGCAACTGGAATCTTATTGCAACAGGCTTTGGAAATACCATAAAAAATATTTCTTACGATGCTACGACAGATAGTGTAACGGAAAAGTTGGTACATAATACCTATGTATACGGCAACGAAAATACAGCATCGAACGGTATTGTTATCGGCAGAAGAAATGAAATTACCGGTGACAACGATTTTAACAATATTGCTATCGGATTTAGGAATAAAAATTACGGCAACCGCAGTATTAATATTGGTATTTCTACATTGACAAACGGCGTAGATTCCATTGCCGTCGGCTTTAGTGCCAAAGCTCCTGTAACAGATGCCATTTCTGTGGGAAGTGCTGCTCAGGCCAACGGCGTCGGTTCCATGGCATTCGGTTCGGGCGCTGTAGCAAGTGTCGACAGAGGCGTTGCTTTAGGTTATAAAAGCTTGGCAAATAGAAGGGCCGGCTCCATCGGTTATTTCACTACCTTGGGATCGACGGAGAGAGCGGCCATCGCAGAAAAACTGGGCAAAACGGCTGAATATAATCAGTTAGTGGCTACCATTGACAGTTATTCCGATTTACAAGCCAAAGAAAGACAGTATCGGTCTTACATCAGTGAAAGGCAAAAAAATGAGGATTTACTGAATGCTGAAAAGGCAAACCTCAGTAAGTATACCGAAGGCAGTGCAGACTACAATGCAAGCTTAGCTAAAATCAAGGAATATCAGAGGCTGATTAAGGAAAATAATGACGGTGAAAATTCCTTGAGTAGCATTATATCTTCAACTGACCCTGACTATAAAAAATTGACACAAGCTCGTACAGCTTTGAAGAATATGTTTGCCGCCTATATGTCGACCGACTCTGCCGTATCTGTAGGTAATCCGAGAGAAGGTATCTATCGTCAAATTACGGGAGTAGCCGCAGGCAGTGAAGACACCGACGCGGTCAACGTAGCTCAGTTGAAAGATGTGGGAGCGGCAGGCCTCAATTTCAAGGGCGACGGCGATACCGTTGTTCATCGTGATTTAGCAGACACCTTGAATATCACCGGCGGAAATACCGATACAGATTCTCTGACGGAAGGAAATATCGGAGTGGTTGCCGATGACACGACGGGAACTCTCTCTGTCAAATTGGCGAAGAACCTGACAGGATTGAGCAATGTCAAATTAGGTGATGTGGTAACACTCGATGCATCGGGCTTGACGATTACTGGCGGACCTTCTGTTACAACCACAGGAATCAATGCGGGTGATAAGAAGATTACCAACGTGGCAAACGGCGAAAATGATACTGATGCGGTCAATATGTCGCAGTTGGAAGCACTGGACACCAAAGTCGATGCAGGGGCGACACACTATTTCTCGGTAAACTCTGATGATAGTGCTGAACCGGCCGATACGAACTGGAACAATGACGGTGCTACCGGTGCGAATTCGATTGCCATAGGGCGCAATGCTTCAACAATCGGCACGGGATCCATTGCCATCGGAGACGGTGCGAAAATCTTTAATGTAAATTCTCAATATGCACTTGTTATCGGTGAGAACGCTGAATCCGCTCACGGAAGCATCGTCATCGGTCGAAAGGCGAAAGACTATGATACTGATCCGGCCGAAGCAGGAAGCGGTATATATATCGGAGAAGAGGCAAAAAGTTTCGGCGGTGTTGCCCAAGTCGTATTAGGCAATTACGGACAGGTCAAAGGACAGGGATCCGTCGCTATAGGGAACTGGTCGAAGGCTCTTGCTTTTCAATCATCAGCGGTTGGCGAAGATGCCAAGGCCTTGGGCGAAGGTGCTTCAGCTTTCGGTGCCGGCAGTATTGCTGAATTTGATAATTCCTCGGCTCTCGGTGCTTATACCAATGGGCGGGGATACCAGTCTCTGTCTGTCGGAAGGACCAACGTTGCTGCGGGCAATAATTCTGTAGCAATCGGATACCAAAGTTTTGCTCACAACGGCTACATCGATGAAGATGCGTATAAGGCACTTTCTCCGGAAGAACAGGAAAAATACTTTGAAGCAAGCGGCCTTAACGCTTATTTCTTAAAAGATACGTCGGACGGGACCGATTGGAGAAAAATAGGGGAAACCTATTTAAATACAGCCGTCGGAGCTTATTCGAGAGCCTATAAACAAGGTGCTACTTTCGGCGGAATGACATCTGCACAAGAACAAGGCACGGCTATAGGTACCTATGCCAAAGCAAATGCGAAAGGGGCGGCAAGCCTCGGCTATCAGTCACGGGCAAATGTAGAGAACGGCGTCGCCCTCGGTGCTTACTCTGTGGCAGACCGTGAAAAAGGGGTAATAGGCTACGCTTTAGGCGGCGATAACAGCACACTGGAAAAAGCACTGGAGTCGGTCGGACAAAAAGCAAGATATGACGAGCTTACCAATATAATCGACCCCTTAAAAGATGAATATAACGGATTGATAAATGCCTATTATGCTGCAACTACTACTGCAGAACAAACAGAGGCGGCAAATAAAATAAATGCCTGGGTTGCTGAACATAGTGAATTCCTCCCTGCCGCAAGAGAGAAGAGACAGATGATCGATTCATGGCAATCGGGATCTGGTGCAGTCTCCGTAGGAAGTGCCGGTGCTACGAGACAAATTACCAATGTAGCAGCAGGCAGTGAAGACACCGATGCGGTAAACGTTGCTCAACTCAAAGCAGTAGGCTCAGCCGGCCTCCATTTCAAGGGCGATGGCGATAACGTTGTTCATCGGGAGTTAGGCGACACATTAAATGTTGTCGGTGGCAATACAGATTCAACCTCTTTGACCGAAGGTAACATTGGTGTAGTGGCCGACGATACGACGGGGATACTGAACGTTAAATTGGCTAAGGACCTTACAGAGTTGAATAGTGTCAAAGTAGGTGATGCGGTAACAATCAATGCATCAGGCTTGACGGTTGCAGCAGGAGGACCTTCTGTTACGACAACAGGCATTAATGCCGGTGGCAAGAAAATTACCAATGTGGCAAAAGGTGTAGATGATGCGGATGCTGTTAATATGGAACAGTTTAAGGCTTTAAATACCAAGGTAGATACGAATAAAATCTCGTATTTCTCTGTAAAATCTACAAAAGCCGGAAATCAGGATAATACAGGGGCCACCGGCAGTGATTCCATTGCCGTCGGTCCGAATGCAAGCGCAACAGGAGACGCTTCCATTGCCCTGGGCAATGATGTGACGGTAACCGGTTCTAATGCAATTGGAATTGGCAGCAGCATCCATAGATCAACCAATGTTGTTAAGGCCGGAAGTAGTTTTGCTACCTCTGTCGGCTTTTTATCATCCGTTGATGCTAAGTCGGCCTATGGTACTGCCGTGGGAGCGCAATCAAGAATTGCAAATTCTCCGGATGCTACCGTTGTAGGCTCTCATGCGGATGTGACAAATTCTAAAATGGCGTCTGCATTTGGGCAAAATGTAAGTATATTCTATTCTGATTTTAGTGGGGCTGTCGGTTCTATGACAAGTGTTGACACCTCTAAAAATGCTATTGTTGTAGGTACCGGTGAATCCATAAGACAATCTATTGAAGGTTCTGATAACGGGATCTTGATTGGTTCCGGGGATAGCATGGTAGTTGACTCAAAAGGCGGTATTGCTATCGGTAATACTTCAAAAGTTGATACGAGTACAGGAGCCGTTTCTATCGGTGATAAGGCAACAACTTTCTTTAGTCCGTTCGGTGTTGCTGTAGGTGCAGGAACTGTCGTTGAAGCGGAAGGTGCCGTTGCCTTAGGTGCTGATTCAACCGCTTATATCGCTAAGGGAAAAGTGGGATATAACCCAAGCAGTGAAGCCTTGACCGATGCAGAAAAAGAAAGTATTGCTTGGAAATCTACGATGGGAGCAGTATCTATTGGGGTTACCACTAATACGGGAAGCACAACCGGTACACGTCAAATCGTAGGTGTGGCGGCAGGTTCCCAAGATACGGATGCCGTTAACGTGGCACAGCTCAAACAAGTTGCCGAGGCTGCAACTGAAGCAGGCAAAACAACACTGAAATTCACCGGAGATGATACAACGGCTGAAATTTCCAGAGGCAATGGCCAGACCTTGAACATTACCGGTGGTGCTGAAGTGTTCACAACGGATGATAACATCGGCGTCGTGAAAGATGGAGATAATGCCCTTAAAGTTAAACTCGCTAAGAACCTTACCATGGGTGACGGCAGCATTACCTTTAATAACGTTATTTTATCCAGTACTGGTTTAAACAATGGCGGCAATAAGATTACCAATGTAGCTGATGGTACAGAAGATACGGATATCGTTAACTTGAAGCAGCTTAAGGGCAGTACTATAAAATCGAGTGAAGTTAAATATACTGATACTGGTGTAGGTACCATTACCTTGACCATGCAGGATAATAATAAAGTTGTAATTAAAGACTTACAGGATAAGTATATCAAGGCCGCTAAACTGGAAAACAATAAATTAACCCTTACTCGTAATGATGATGAAGAAATTGAAGTAGATAAGATTGCTTCCACGGACGATATTGTCGGCGTTAACAGTAAAGTAAACCTGAAATTCACCGGCGACGATACCACCGATGATGCGGCTATCACTAAGAAGAATGGTGAAACGCTCAATATCCTTGGCGGAGCCGATAAGGCTAAATTGACTGATAATAACATTGGTGTTGTATCCGACAATGGCGTATTGAAGATTAAACTTGCCAAAGATTTAACTGGTATCGATTCTGCCCGTATTGGCGGCACCTTGAAAGATGGTGTGGTAACCGGCGGCATTTACATTGCCAACCAAACTGTTAAATATAGTAAAGACGGTGTTGACGATGAAACGGGTAACTTCATCACGGGGCTAACTAATACGGCTTGGGATCCTGATAATAAAGGTATCGTAAGTGGCCGTGCAGCGACGGAAGATCAGTTGAAATCTGTTTACGACAGCATTTCTTCTGACGTTAAAGCTAACAAGGTGGTTGGCGGTAAAAATATTGTCGTGACCGAGCTGCCTAATGGTGCAGGCACAGAAGTTGCCTTAAGTGACGACCTCTCCTTCGGCAATAAAGACGGTAATAACGTAGCTATTAAGGGCAACGATGGTACCATCAGTGCCGGTGATGGCGGCTCTAATAAAGTTGTCATTGACGGAACTAACTCAACGGTAACTGCCGGGACTGGCAATAACCAAGTGCGCGTTGACGGTTCAAAAGGTCAGTTAACAATTGGCGAAGCGGGTAACGGCCTTGTAATGGGTAATCAGGACGTCGCTGTTAAGAATGCTGACGGCACGGATAAGGTTGATGCTGAGGGCAAGCCTGTTACCGAAAATGGCAAATTCATCACCGGCCTCGATAACACTAAATGGGATCCTGAGAAATCTGGCTATGTTCCTGACCGCGCCGCTACAGAAGGTCAGTTGAAAGATGTGGCGGATTCCGTTAAAGGCATTACGGATACTATCGGTGTCGGCACTCGTGATTTTGCCGGAGACAGCGGCGAAGCTAAAGTTAAACTGGGCGAGTCGTTGAATCTGAAAGGTGGTGCCGACGTCAACAAGTTGTCTGATGGAAATATCGGTGTTGTCGGCAATGGCAGTAACGGTCTCGATATTAAACTTGCTAAAGACCTCAAAGGCCTCGATTCGGTAGAAACAAAAGAATTGACGGTAACGGAAAAAGCCAATATCGGCAACGTTTCCATCAGCAACGATAACGTCACCATCGGAACCGGCGACAGCCAGACGGTCATCACCAACGAAAAGGTTACGACCGGTTCGGTTACGACGGGCAACACGACGATCAACAACGACGGCCTTACGGTTAAAAATGAAGATCCGTCGAAGAACATTACCATCAATAATAACAACGTAAACATGGGCGGTAACGTGATTCATAATGTGGGTGAAGCGACAGAAGCTACGGATGCCATCAATAAAGGCCAGTTCGACAGAACCATCAGTGCCATCGGAACGGGCATGAACCAGCTGAATAGCCGCATCGGAAAACTCGACAGTCGTGTCAATCGCGTCGGTGCCGGTGCCGCAGCCTTGGCTGCTCTCCATCCGTTGGAATACAGCTCCGATTCAAAATGGGAAGTCACGGCCGGCGTCGGTAACTACAAAGGTGCCAATGCGATTGCCCTCGGTGCTTTCTACCGCCCCAACTACGATACCATGGTCAGTATCGGTTCATCTTACGGCGGCGGTGAAAACATGGTCAACGCCGGCGTAACCTGGAGAATTGGTGAAGGTGAAACGGGTATTTATCCGTCGAAACAAGCTATGGCACAGAGAATTAATAATTTAGAATCAGCTTTATCTCAGCAACATGAACAGATTGAAGCACAGAACCAGAAGATTGAAGAATTGATGGCGGCTATGGCAGAGATGAGCAAAAATAAATAATGATTTATGACCATCGATCTGCGATGGCTTCCGGAGCACCGGAAATTCCTTGTAATGTGGGAATTTCCGGTGCTTTTTTGTTTTGATGCAAAAAATATTTTATTAGAAATATAAGGCTATCCTATACTGAAAACGAATTGATAATTACATTGCAATAATAATATCGACAATTAATTGACAACTGTTATGCGCATATATAAAATTAAAAATGAAAGAATGTACCAACAATTAGTTTTAAATGACATCTAACTGTTATGAATATAACGGACTAGGGGGCTCTAATATGAATAAACAATATAAGGTTATTTGGAGTAAAGTAAGACATTGTTATGTCGTTGTGTCGGAGCTGGTAAAGCGCAGCGGAAAGACAAAATCTGTCCAAGCGCAGTCCTGTCAAAAAATGGCTGTGACACTTACGGTCTTAGCCCTTTCGTTGGGGATGACCGGTATTTCCGGGGCAGCCACTAATACGGCGGGATCCGGCAGCGGGGTAGCTGTGGGGACCGGTTCTTCGGCTTCTAATGCCAGCGGTGTTGCTATAGGGGTAGGTGCTACCGTCAATACTACCGACGGGGTAGCACTTGGCTCTGGTTCTGTAGCCAATGTTAATTCTAATTTAATAGGTTATCTTCCAAGTTATATGTCATTTGATGGCACTGAAATTTTTTCTCGTCCATGGAGGTCATCTTTGGGGGCCGTGTCTGTAGGTGTTACTGACTCTGCTGGGGTTGCTACACAGACTCGTCAGATTGTCGGTGTGGCGGCCGGTTATGCAGATACAGATGCAGTAAACGTCGCACAATTAAAGAAATTAGATACGAAGATTGAAAAGCACAGAGTCCATTATTTTGCCGTATCGACTACGGATACAGACAATACAGACAATGTTAATGCTTTGGGCACTGATTCTATGGCTATCGGCCCAAGCGCCAGAGCAAATCTTGCCAGATCGTTAGCTATCGGTAAATCTGCAGGGGCTTATGTTGATGGCGGTATTGCCTTGGGGTACAATTCATACAATATTGTAACGTCTGGTATGCGCGGTTATATCCCTACATCGGTATCGTTAACTGAAGAGGAACAAACGTCGCCGACTTGGCGCGCTACTTTGGGTGCCTTAGCCATCGGTGTTTCAGCAGTGGATTCTACCGGTGCGGTTACAACGGCAACACAGACCCGTCAAATCGTTGGCGTAGCCGCCGGTACCCAGGATACGGATGCCGTCAACGTGGCCCAGTTAAAAGCCTTGGGCTCGACTGTTGATGCCAATAAGATCTCTTTTGTGTCGATAAATGAAAAATCCCGCGGTGATAATGACAATAAAGATAATGACGGTGCTACCGGTGACGATGCGATAGCTATCGGTGTTTTTGCCTCGGCAACGGCTCCTAACGCAACGGCTATGGGACAAAGAGCTGCAGCAACTAATTATAATTCCATTGCTTTGGGGGACTTTTCCAATGCAAAAGGGATTGGTTCTGTCGCAGTGGGCGATTATGCCATAGCTTCCAGTCATTCAACCGTAGCTGTAGGCAGTGATGCTAATGCAACAGGACTGGAATCGATTGCTATAGGTCATACAGCAAAGGGGACAGGCTATCAGGCGACAGCTGTTGGTAGTGAAGCTACGGCCGCCGGTATTAATTCCTTGGCGGCTGGCTTTGGTTCTAGTGCTAAGGGGCAATTTGGCAGTGCATTTGGTAGTGCAGCGACGACGGATGGCGATTTTGCTACGGCAGCAGGTTATGGTGCTAATGCGACTGCTAACTCGGCGACAGCTTTAGGTGAAAACTCAACGGCTAATATTGAAGGTGGCGTAGCACTCGGCAGCTATTCCAAAACAAATGTAAATTCCGGAGTTTTGGGTTACGATCCAAGTGATAAGATTACGACACAAGAAATCCTGCTTGGCGATAATAAAGACACCTATGATAGTTTGCAGACTGAAATTACTGCCGCACGGAGTAATGTAGCGACTTTAGCTCAACAAATTCTTGATTTAGAAAATGAATACGACACAACGGATGATAATACTCGTCGATCTGAAATTATTAATGAAATAAAATCGCTCAACACACAATTTTTGACAGCTCGTGCTGATTTACAAGACAAAGAATCAGCAGCCAATAAGATTGTATCTACATGGCAGGCAACCGGTGCCGCTGTTTCTGTCGGTGACAGTGAAACAGGCTTAACTCGCCAGATTACGAATGTGGCGGCTGGTAGTGAAGACACTGATGCTGTTAACGTGGCTCAGCTAAAAGCTGTCGGCGAAGCCGGTCTCAACTTCAAAGGTGATGGTGATACCGTTGTTCATCGTGATTTAGGTGAAACGCTGAATATTGTCGGTGGTAATACCGCTGTTGATTCTTTGACGGATAATAATATTGGCGTAGTTGCCGATGATACTACGGGAACACTGAATGTTAAGTTAGCTAAGAATTTAGCCCTGAATGACGGCAGCATTACCTTTGCACCTACAGGAGCTAAAGATGCTGACGGTAATGTTCTTACTCAAGGCCAAGATGGCAAGTGGTACTCTGACTTAACAGATGCTACCTATGATGCAACCAACAACGTTTACACCAATGCTGACGGTACGACGATCGATGCCGTAGAAAATCCGACGGTCTCGGAAGTTAAGTTGTCCAATACCGGCCTCGATAACGGCGGTAACAAGATCACCAACGTTGCAGCTGGTACAGAAGACACGGATATCGTCAATCTTGGTCAGCTCAAGGGCAGCACGATTGGCTCGAGTAAGGTTGAATACACCGATGCCGGTGCAGGTACCATTACCTTGACCATGCAAGACGGCAAAGAAGTTAAGATTAACGGCTTGCAGGATAAATACGTTAAAGAAGGAAAACT
>NZ_LUGJ01000030.1:0-29482 GCF_001682955.1 Megasphaera sp. DISK 18 | reverse complement strand
TCATAAGGCCTTAGTTTTTTATGCGTCGATGACTTTTCCCGGATTTAAGATACCCTTCGGGTCGAGGGCCCGTTTGATGGTCTTCATGATGGTCAGTTCGCCTTTGGGCGTGAACTGTTCCATGTATTTCAGCTTTTTGGCGCCGATACCGTGTTCGCCGGCCAGGCGGCCGCCGACGCTGTAGGCATAGGCATATACTTGTTGATGGAATTCTTCGACGTTTTTGTCCCACTCTTCGTCGCTCATATCCATCTTGCAGAGGACGATGTGCAGGTTGCCGTCGCCGATGTGAGCATTGATTTTAACTTCAAAGGGATAATTTTGACCGATGTCCATGATTTTTTCAATCGTTCCGGCAATCTTATGAACCGGTACGACGACGTCGTCGGTCAGGAATACCTTGCTCTGGAGTTCTACCGAGGTCTGGCAGTTGCGGCGCATATTCCAAATGCGGTCGTCAGCTTCAAGGACGTTTACAGCTCCCGATTCTTCACAGATTGTGCAGACCTTGTCCATTTTGGTGTCCAATTCGTCTTCCTGGAAGGTTTCGACGGTGATGATGACGTAAATGCCGTCGTCGTAATGGGGCATGTCCTTGTAATGGCAGTAATCGGCACAGCCGCGGACGTACGAGTTGTCCATGTATTCGACACTGGTCGGATCGATACCGGCCTTCATCAGCTTGGGGACCATGTGCAGGGCCTTGCGCGGGTCGGTGTAGACGGCCAGGACGTCGAAGCGGTACGGCGGCAGGGGGATGAGCTTTACCGTCACCTTGGTGATGATGCCCAGCGTTCCTTCACTGCCGATGATGAGCTGTTCCAAGTCGTAGCCGGTCGAACTCTTTTTGAGGATGCGGCCGCATTCGACGATGTCTCCTGTCGGGGTGACGACTTCCAGGCAGTAGACCTGGTCGCGGGTGACGCCGTAGCGGACGGCGCGAAGGCCGCCGGCATTGGTTGCCAGATTGCCGCCGATGAGGCTGCTTTCGGCGCTCGACGGGTCACCGGCATACATGAGGCCGACTTTTTTGGCTTCGTTTTGAAGGTCGATCGTGCGGACGCCGGCTTCGACAGTCATGTACATGCCGTCTTCGTTCAGTTCGATGATTTTATTGAGTCGGTCCATACAAAGGACCAGGCCGCCGCAGACGGGAATGGCTCCGTCGGCAAGACTCGTGCCGCCGCTGCGGACAGTAATGGGAAAGTCATACTCATTGGCCAATTTGACGATGGCCGAGATTTCTTGGGCATTGGCCGGCAGGACTGCGGCGTCCGGCACGTGGAACATGGCCGGGTTCGTTTCGTAATCCGTCTGGTACTGCAAGAGCAGGTCGCGGTCGGTCTTAACGTATGTCGGGCCGGTGATGGCCTTTAACTTTTCAATGATTTCGGGCGTAATAGGTTGAAAGTTTTTCACAAAAGGGAACCTCCTTTAATTTGTGTTGTCTTATTCTACCACGCCATCCGTCCTTAGGGAAGGTTTTTAGAATTTAAAGTCGATCGTTGCCGATACGCCGACGCCCTGGACGCGGCTCAGATTGCTGACGTCCGTCGATTCGATCGGGATCAGGGCGTTGGCACGGGCAATGCCGTTAAAGGAAGCTTCGAGTTGGGCGACGGCCTTTACTTTATCGACCTGAGCCGTCGGTCCGACGACTTGGACGGCACCGATGTATTTGCCCGTGCCGACACTGACGATGGGAACGACTTTCGTCGCGTAATCTGTGCCGACGCCGTTCTTCATGAGCAGTTTATTGAGAAAATCGTTGATGGAGTCGCCGTATTTCGATACCAAAACGGTGATGCCGCCTACCTTTAAGATAGAGCCTAAATTGAAAGCCTGGACGGCGGTGCCGCCGGCAAAACCGAGCAGGGATGCAATGGTGACAGCTGCGATAACTTGTTTTTTCATAAGAAATACCTCCTAATGATGTTTGGAAATGGAACTGCCGCGAGCCAATGAGGCGGCTGCGGCGCAAAAGCAAAGGGCAGACAACAAGATGAAAGAGACGTGAAAGGCGCTGAGGACGCCGTCCTTGTAGACGGCAGCCTGCTCCGTTTCGGTCGTCATGATGAAGGTGACAGCGGCCATGCTGAAGGCTTGTCCCAAGTTGCGGGACAAGGCTAGGACGCTCGAGGCGATGCCGTGATGCATCTTTTTGACCGAGCCCATGATGGCACTGTTGTTTGGCGCTCCGAACAAGGCTGCGCCCAGGCCGATGAGGGCCAAAATCAGGCCTGCCTTACCGACGGAGATATCGGTGAAGACGGCGAAGGCCAATAGTCCCGGTGCGGTCAGGAACAGGCCGAGGGAGGCGATGCCTCGCGGTCCGTACTTATCGGATAAATCGCCGGCCCGCGGCGAAAAAATAGCCATGACCAGGGGCTGAATCAACAAGACGGCCCCGGAAATCGCCGGCGTGAGGCCGAGGACGACCTGCAGGTAGAGGGACAAGAGAAAAGACACGGCATAGGTCGCGCTGTACTGGATGAGGGCAGCCAGGTTGGACATGGAAAAGGTCAGGCTGCGAAATAAGTAGAGCGGCAGGAGCGGGTGAAAAGACCGGCCTTCGTGGACGACGAAGATGATTGAAAGGACGAGTCCTGCGTAAAAGAAAACACTATTGTCTGAAAAAGATGACAGGCCGTATAAGGTGCAGAGAATGGCGCTGACCGACAGGACCGAGCTGACGGCATTGACGAAGGGCGCTCCGTTTTCATACCATTCTTTTTGGACAGGACGGATGAAGAGGTATGAAAGGAGAACCAGTATGGCTGCCAAGAGAAAGATACAGCGCCAGCCGATGAACTCCGTCAAGGCGCCGCCGATGACAGGTCCCAAAGAGAGCCCGAGATACGTCAAAGCGACGGATTGACCGATGATGTGGCCCTGACGGGATTCGTCGGTCGTGGCTAAGAGCAGGGGCATGTAGGATACATAGATGCCGGCCAAGGCGATGCCCTGAAGGGCCCGCAGTCCGATAAGGATGGGAAGCGTCGGGGCCAAGGCAGCCCCGATGGATGACAAGGCCAGGACTATCAAGGCGGCAGAGTACGTTCTTCGCCTGCCGTGGACGTCTGATACCTTTCCTAAAGGAAGCAGAAAGGCCGCCGTCGTCATCAGAAACAAGGTGACGACCCAGCTCATGCGGTCCGGTGTCGTGCTGAATTGGTCGGCCATCACCGGAATGGCGATGTTGATCGATGTAGACAGAAAAGGGCCGACAAAGCTTATCAGGCAAATTGAATATAAAATACGCTTTTCCGTCGTCATCGCTGCACCTCACTAATGTCACTGTCATAAATACATTATACCAGTATATGCGGGCAGGGTGAATTCTTTATTAAAAAAACGCAATGTATAAAACCGTTTTGTCCTTTTGAAAAATAAGTTTTTCTCGTGATAAGAGATGTAGAACTTGGAGATTTATGGTATAGTAAAAGAAAAATTGTTGAAAAAGGAGGGATTTACTATGGATTTAGGACTTCGAGGCAAGGTTGTCGTCGTCACCGGCGGTACGGCCGGCATCGGTCTGGCAACGGCCAAGGCCTTTTTACAGGAAGGAGCATCGGTGGCTGTCTGCGGCCGGCGGCAGGAACTTCTCGACGAAGCCGTAAAAACACTGGGAGAGGCTGTCTTTGCCTGTCAGGCCGATATGACTGATGAAGCTGATGTTTCTTCCTTTGCCCATCAGGTCTATGCTCATTTCGGTCATATCGATGTCTGGGTCAATAATGTCGGAGCCTCCATTGCCCGTCAAGGCGACTGGTATACGCCTTCCGAAATCGACGCTCACTACGCGGTCAACTTTAAGTCCGTCGTCATGGGCAGTCAAGCGGCCATTCCCTTTTTAGAGAAGCAGGGAGGCGTCATCATCAACGTATCGTCCCTGGCCGCCCGGTGCGCGACTTCCGGACGGGCGACGCTCTACGGGGCCATGAAGGCCGCCGTCGTAAACTATACCAATACCCTGGCCGGGGAAGTGGCCGCCAGGGGAATTCGCGTTCTGGCAATCATGCCGGGCTTCACCCTGACGCCTCTCGTTGCTGAAACCATCGATGCCGATGAACTTCAAAAGCAGGTCAAAGAATGTCTCCTGCGCCGGCCTGCCAGTCCCGAGGAAATTGCCGGTCCCATTGTCTTTCTGGCCAGTCAGCAGGCGGCCTATATGAATGCCGCCGTCATCGAGGTCTCGGGCGGCCGCAACGTGACTTTGAATCCTGGGTATTCCTACGGTGATTGATCTATTTTTTACGAAATATAAAAAAACTTTTTTGAAACTATACTTGACAAGAGATGTTTTAATGTGTACTATTGTTGTAGACATTGAGAAATGCAATGACCAAAACAAGTACACATAGGATGAGACAACAGAGAAGACGGGTCACTGGCTGAAAGCCCGTTCGGCCTTGGAATATGGTGGAATGCATTTGGGAGCAGGATGAAGGAACTGAGTATGTCATCCCGTATTACCGACGTTACCGGTTTCGAGTGGCAGCACTAGGCTGCAATTCAGAGTGGAACCGCGGTCCGCCGTCTCTGTTGTAGAGATGGGCGGCTTTTTTTGTATGATTTTCTGATTATTCGATATTGTATACAGGGGGAGTTATGATGACACAAAGCAAAAAAGACTTAGTTTTAGCAGCCATGGACGGCAAACCGGTTGAACGCGTCCCTTCCGGTTTTTGGTTTCATTTCTTAGACGATGAAATCCATGCCAATGCTTTCGAACATCCGGAATTGACGGAAAAGGTCTTCGCCGGCCAGACCCGCTACATCGATGAAGCCAAACCGGACTTCGTTAAAATCATGACCGACGGCTTTTTCCCTTATGAAAATGAAACGGCTATGAACCTTAAGACGGCGGCTGATTTTAAAAAGATTAAACCCTTAGCCGATGACGATAAGTGGTTTACCCAGCAGATCGACTATGCGAAACGCCTTACAGCTCGTTATGGCGATGAATTGGCCATGTTCTTCAACGTATTCTGTGCCGGAACGACGGTCAAATTCATGCAGGCCGACCTCGATGCCAGTGAAGCCTTCCTGGCCAATGCCGTCAAGGAAGACCCAAAGGCCGTACGTCAAGGATTGGATGTCATTTCCCATGATTTGGCGAAACTTGCCAAACGGCTGATTACTGAAGGCGGTGTCACCGGCATTTACTTCAGCCTTCAGAATTTACTGGGCATTTCGCCGGAGCTGTACAAAGAAGTCTTGGAACCGGGAGAAAAAGAAATCTTAGCCGCTGCCAACAGCGTCAGTGACTACAATATTCTCCATATCTGCGGTTATGCCGGTCACCGCAATGACCTTTCCTTATATAAAGATTACGATGTAAAAACCGTAAACTGGGCCGTTGTCGTAGAAGGCGTCCCCATTCCGGAAGGCCGGAAAATCCTCAACGATCGCCCGGCTTTAGGCGGTTTTGGAAACTTAGATTCTGAATTGTTGTATAAGGGCTCGAAAGACGAAATTCAAGCCGAAACGAAGCGGATTTTAGCAGAAGCCGGTCGACAGGGCGTCCTTCTCGGCGCTGACTGCACCGTTCCGCGTGATATCGATTGGAAGCATTTTGAGTGGGTTCGTGAAGCTGCCCGATAGGCAGAGAGAGGAAGATGAAAATGAAGTTTACCATGAAGAAGTTAGGGAAAGCCGTATTGACGGCAGCATTAGTCGGTGTCGTAGCAGCAGTCCTTGCCGGCTGCGGTAAACAGAGTGATTCTGCCGCCGGCGGCGGAGACGGCCAGAAAAAGGTCGTCAACGTAGCCTTTACCAACTACTATGTGCCTTATGATTTCGTCAATGATAAGGGCGAGCCCGACGGCTTTGAAGTTGCCGTCATGCAGGAAGTAGCCAAGAAGCTGCCCCAGTATACCTGGAAGTTTACACCGACCTCGGACGATGATTTGCTCATCGGTGTCGAATCGGGTAAATACACAATCGGTACGAAGGGAATCTGGAAAACGGAAGCTCGGGAAAAGAAATACATCTTCCCGAAAAACTACATCGGTGCCAGCGTCATCGGCTTAGTCATCCGTAAAGCCGACGCTGACAAGATCCATGACATGGATTCCTTTGCCCAGTACAGCGGCAAACTCGTTCCCATTGCACCTCAGGATGCCCGCTACATGGTCATCGATACCTATAATAAGGAACATCCTGACAAACAGATCAAGCTTCAGTCGTCGGAAGCCTTTCAGATTGCCGACGCTTACAGCTGGGTCATGGAAGGCCGTTATGACGGCTACCTCGAAGTTGAACTGAGCTACAAGAACAACATCGTCAAAGACGATGCGCCGTACCACAAATTCAACGACAGCCTGACCTACATCCGCTATAAAGGCATTCCGACCTACCCCTTGTTCAATAAGAAAGAACAGAAATTGGCTGACGAAGTCGACCAGGCTATCGATGAACTGCGCAAGGAAGGCAAGATTGCCGAACTGGAACAGAAATACTTTGGCGAAAGCCTGTCTAACTATATTACGCAGTAAAGGCGAAGGAGGACGTTTTGATGGATACACGTGTGTTTAATCCGTCTGTTATCTTCTCGGTTATGCCGGATTTATTGTCGTATCTGTCGGTAACGCTGCTGGTAGCCGTTTCAAGCATTGTATTAGGTTCCCTCTTAGGGATGGGCCTGACTTGGGCAAAACTCGGACGCATCCGGGTTTTGCGCTGGCTGGCGCACGGGTACACTTACATCTTGAAGTGTACCCCTCCTATCGTGCTGCTGTTCATTGTCTTTTATGGACTGCCCAAGCTGATAGAATCGATGACGGATTATGATATTAATGATACCAATCGGGCTCTGTTTGCAATCATTACTTTTACCCTTTTGTTCGGAGCCTATATTTCGGAAGTCTTTCGGGCGGCTTATCAAGCTGTGCCCAAAGGACAGTATGAAGCCGGAGTCAGCATCGGCATGACGCCGTTCCAGACCTTTTATCAGGTCATGCTGCCCCAGGCGGCCCTTATTGCCCTGCCTAATTTCGGTAATTCGACGATTAACTTGCTGAAAGAAGGGGCCTTGGCCTATACGATCGGCCTCATCGACCTGATCGGTAAGGGAAATTTAATCATCGCTCAAAATTTTGGAGCCTATAGTATTGAAATTTATCTGGCCTGTATGATCATTTACTGGATCATGACCCTGATCATTGAAAAGGGCTTTGCCCTCTTGGAGGGCGTCCTCGACAAGGGCGTCCATATGGGGCATGCCCGGGCGGGAGGAGGTGAGCCGTAAATGGAACTCGATTATGGTTTTATGATTGAAACGTTTTATAAGATCTGGGACGGTATCGGCGTTACCTTAGGGCTGACGGCCCTGTCACTGCTCATCGCCCTGCCCATTTCCTTTTATATGGCCGTCATTCGCCTGAGAGGACATAAACTGGGGACGGGGATTACGAGATTTTACATCTCCTTTGTTCGCGGGACGCCGTTGGTACTACAGATTTTATTGATGTACAGTCTCTTGCCGAGCTTCCTTAACTTCGCATTGAAGTCCATGGGCTCGTCCTTTAATATTTTTGAAAGCGTCAATCCTTTCTGGTATGCCGTCATCGTCTTTTCTCTCAATACCATCGCCCTGTTAGCCGAAGTATTCCGCTCGGCCTTGATGAGTATCGATAAGGGACAGATGGAAGCCGGCGTATCCATAGGTCTGACGGAATGGCAGACCTATCGCCAGATCATCATTCCCCAGGCCATGGTCGTCGCCCTGCCGGCGGTCAGCAATATTACGGTGAATTTGATCAAGGGCACGTCGCTGGCATTCCTGATGACGGTCAAAGACGTACTGGCTATCGGGAAAATTGCCGCCTCCTACGGCTATAACTATATTGAAGCCTATTTGGATGTCTTCGTCGTTTACATCATCGTCTGCACGATTGTCCAGCTCGTTTACCGCATAGCTGAAAAACGAATCGGTGCCTTCCGTGCCGTGTAAGGAGAGTATGCCTATGTTAATGTCTATTAAAAACGTCCGTAAGAAGTTTGGCGGCGTAGAGGTCTTAAAAGACCTCAATATGGAAATCAATAAAGGAGATGTCGTCGTCATCCTGGGGCCGAGCGGTTCCGGGAAGACGACCTTCCTGCGGTGTCTTAACTTCCTCGAACGGGCTGACGAGGGGCAGATGGAATTTGCCGATATGAACATCGATTTAAGCAAGCCTTCCGATAAGGAGATTGCCGCTGTCCGCAAGAAGACGGCCTTTGTGTTCCAGGGATATAATCTGTTTGCCAACAAGACCGTTTTGGAAAACGTCATGCTCGGCCTGACGACGGGCCGCGGCATTGCCAAATCCGAAGCCGAACAGACGGCGCGGGACGCCTTGCAGCGCGTCGGCATGATCGACCGGGCCGATTACTATCCGGCTCAGTTATCCGGCGGCCAGCAGCAGCGTGTCGGTATTGCCCGGGCCATTGCCGTCAATCCGGACGTCATTTTGTTTGACGAACCGACGTCGGCCCTCGACCCGGAACTGGTCGGCGACGTGCTGAAGGTCATGCGCGATTTGGCTAAAGCCGGGACGACGATGATCGTCGTCACCCATGAAATGAAATTTGCTTCTGACGTAGCTACCCATGTCATCTTTATGGATGGCGGCGTCATCGTCGAAGAAGGTTCATCAGAAGATATCTTCAAGCATCCGAAAGAAGAACGGACGAAACGATTCCTGCACCGCATCTTCTGTACCGCCTTTGACGGTCCTGACGAAGAGGAATAAAAGAATCGTAATAGAATATAAAAAGAGAAGGTCTTCCTCTCTATCAATCGATAGGGAAGGAGACCTTCTTTGTATGGTGCAGAATCTGTGTTTTGAGGAATCAACCGATGACGACGGAGACGATCTCGTCCGGTGTATCGACAAGGATGGCGGCGCCGTGGCTCTTCAGAAACTTTGTCGGACGGAAGCCCCAGGTGACGCTGATGCAGTCGAGGCCGGCATTTTGGGCTGTCTGGATATCGATTTCAGAATCGCCGACGTATACGGCTTCATCCGGTGTGATACCGAGCTCGGAGAGGACTTTCTTGACCATGTCCGGAGCCGGTTTACGGCGGATTTGCGGCTGTTCACCAAGGACGCTGTCGAAGAGGTCCGGGAAATAGTCGGCAGCCAAGTCCTGTACGGCAGGATCCGGCTTGTTTGATACGACGGCCACTTTGACGTCCTTTTCGCGGAGTCGGCGAATCATGGTGCTGATGCCGTCGTATTCGCCGGTCTTTACGGCGCAGTGAGCCTCATAATAAGGCTTATAGATGTCCTGGATGCGGGTGATTTCCTGAGGGTCGATTTGCGGGGTGACCTTGTCGCCGGGCTGGCCGATGGCTTCGAGTTCATCATACGAGGCGAGGCCCTGTTCAATCGCTAAGGCTCGCGTGATGGCAACGACGACGCCGCTGCCGAAGAAGTTGCGAACATCGGCTGTTGCATAAGCATGGGCGTGGCCGGTCTGTGCTAAGGCATAGTTTAAGGCATCGGTCAGGTCATCTAAGGTGTTGAGGACCGTTCCATCCATATCAAAAATAACGGCATTGTATTTTTTGGTTGTCATGAGAGAGCCTCCTGCATGTTCTTTTTACCGGAACAGTTTAACGTTCAACGGCCCGGTTGTCAAGTCAGGCTGCTTTGGTAAATCTTTTCTAAGTTGTCCTGCATGCGGTCGAGGTAAGACTTGCCGTCTTCACTGGTCTCGATGGTGTGGATCGTCTCTACGCGGGCGCCGACTTCGCGGGCTAAGGTTTCTGACGTTTCGGGACTTACCATGTCTTCGACGAAGATGGTCTTTACGTTATGGGCCCGGCAGTAATCGGCAAGCCTTGCCAGCTGGCGGGCACTCGGCTCACCACTGGAAAAGACCGATTCGACACTTTGTTGAGTCAGGCCGAAGTCTCGGCATAAGTAGGCAAAGGCGGCGTGGCCGGTGACAAAATCCTTGCGGGGCGCCTTCGCGAATTTGCCGGCATATTCGTCCTGCAGGGCTTGGAGCTGCCGGGTGTAGTTTTCGGCATTCTGCTGATAGTAGGCCTTGTTGGCCGGATCGGCGTCAGACAGTGCATCAGCGATGTTCCGAACTTCCTGCTGAGCGTTGATCAGGCTGAGCCAAATGTGCGGGTCATAGTCGCCGTGATCGTGGGCTTCTTCTTCATCGGTGAGTTTGATCGGTGTAATGCCTTGAGAGGCATTGACCGTGTGAAGGGACGTATTTTTGGCCGCATCAACGACTTTTGAAGCCCAAGGTTCCATGCCCAGTCCGTTGTAGACGAAGAGCTGCGATTGACCGAGGCGTTTGATGGTCTTCGTCGTCGGTTGGAATTCATGGGGCTCCGTTCCGTCGGGAATGAGGGTGTACACATCGACTTTATCGCCGCCGACGGCTTGGGTAAATTCTTTTAAGGCGTCAAAGGTGACGGCGACCTTCAGTTTTCCGTCGTCTGGTACATCGGCCGTGGTGCCGCAGCCGGCCAGGACTAACAAGGTCATAGCCGCAATCAGAAGCATCAAGAACCGCGCCGGGAGACGGGAGTGATGAGATGACATAGATACCGACCTCCTATGGCGTTCATCGTATCACGACCGTCTTTTTTTGTCAATTACTTGCAAATGCCTTGCATTTTCGTTTGTGTAGAGATATAATGAACTACCGATAATTTTATGGCAGCGGAGGCAGTTATGATCGATTTACAACACGTTTACTTCTCTTATGAACACGGCGAGTATTTGCTCGAAGATATCAATATGACCATTCGGAATGGGGACTATATTTCCGTCGTCGGCGAAAACGGCAGCGGCAAGAGCACCCTGATTAAACTCATCTTGGGACTCCTCGTGCCGAGCCGCGGCGTCATTTCCAATACCTATCGCCACAGGGCTTATGTGCCGCAGCGGTTTGAAACGCTGAACAGCCAGTTTCCCATCACCGTCTGGGAAGTGCTCAACTGTTACCGGCAAGTCCTTCATTTAAAAGATAAGGACCTCATACGGACTTGTTTAGAGCAGATGGGGGTCTATGATTTAAAAGACCAGCTCATCGGCAGTTTATCCGGCGGTCAATGTCAGAAAGTCCTCATTGCCAGAGCTCTCATGGGGCATCCGGATCTGCTCATTTTCGATGAACCGTCGACGGGCATCGATGTTCGCAGTCAGGAAGAATTGTACCCCTTTATTAAGGATTTAAATGAAAATCAAGGGATTACAGTCCTTACGGTAGAGCATAATTTGAAATTTGCCGTCCGCAATTCGACGAAACTGTTCCACGTCGTCGGCGGCCATGGCCACTTCTGCTCGCCGAAGGCCTACCTCGATGAATATATGTCGGTTACGATGGGAGGGGAAGACTGATGTTTGAATATGCTTTTATGCAAAATGCCTTTATCGTAGCCATCCTCATTTCCATTGTCTGCCCTCTCATCGGCATCTTCCTCGTCCTGCGCCGCTATTCCATGATTGGTGACGCCTTATCCCATGCGTCTTTAGCCGGCGTTGCTGTCGGGTTGCTCCTCGATTGGAACCCCGTCCTCGGCGCCTTTGGCCTGACCAGCTTTTTCGGCATCCTCATTGAAGTTCTGCGCAGTCGTTTCAGACGTTATGCCGAGTTGATTTTGGTTATTATCTTGTCCCTCTCCGTCGGCCTTGCCATTACCATCATCAGTGCCGGATTGGTTCATACCAATGTAGAGTCTTTCTTATTCGGCAGTATCCTCACGGTCTCGACGGACGATGTGTACGCCGTTATCGCCCTCAGCGTCGTTTCCATGGCCCTCATTGCCAAACTCTATCCCCAACTGGTCATGCTGACCTTCGATGAAGACGGGGCCCAGATTGCCGGCGTTCACAGTAAAGTCGTCAATTATATTTTTTCTGTCCTGGTAGCGGCGACGATTTCCGTATCCATTCGCATCGTCGGTATCTTGGTCATCAGCTCTCTCATAGCCCTTCCCGTAGCGGCGGCCCTGCAGCTTCGAAAAGGCTTTCGTCAGACCCTGATGTACTCCATCTTTTTCAGTTTCGTCGATATTTTGTCGGGCCTGTTCTTGTCCTATTATATCGACGCTGCCCCCGGCGGGGTCACGGCCCTGACGGCTGTCGCCGTCTTGGTGCTGGTCATCATCTATAAAGAAGGGATTTTATCATGGAGAGAAAAGAGGCGGCAGTCATGAGTGATACCTATAGAGACTGTCTTCGGCAATATGGATTGAAGAGTACGAAGGCACGCAACCTTGTATTGGATGTGCTAAGTCGGCAGCAAGGCGTCATTACCGTTGAGGACGTTTATACAACACTTCTCGAAGGCGGAGATAAAGTCAGCTTTTCAACGGTTTATCGAATCTTGGAAATGTTTACCAAGCGGGATTTGACGGAAAAAATTTTTCTTCCCGACGAAGGGAAATACGGGTTTTCTCTGCGGCGGCCGGGCCATACACACCGTTTAATCTGTTTACAGTGCCATCAAATCGTAGACTTACCGCACTGTCCGCTCCATGATTATGAACGAGAAGTTGAAAAAAAGACTGATTTCGATATCGTCAGCCATAATCTCGAACTCTACGGGTACTGCCCTGCCTGCAAAAAAAAGCTCCCGCCGTCCGAACGGTAGGAGCTTTTTCGCTGTATCAGCGGATAAACTTGATGAAATTGTCTTTTCTCGGAGAAGAAGCCGGCTCCGGCCCGTCGCCGTATCCGACGATACAGTGGCCGACGCCGACTAAGTGTTCCGGAAGGCCCCATTCTCGAAGTAAAGCCTTTCCTTCGGGGAGTTCAAATTCTTCACGGGCTCTGTTTATCCAACATGAACCGAGGTGTAAGGCTGCGGCGGCATTCATGAGATTACCTAAAATAAGACAGCCGTCAGACCAGGCGTTGGGGGACTTTTCCATGTCGGCCAGAACGACCAGGGCCGTCGGGGCACCGTACAGAGGATCCGTGTCGGTTCCTTTGATTTTGGCATTCATGGCCGTCAAGCGGCCCAAGGTGTCCGGATTTTGAACGACGACGATGGTACAGGGCTGGATCCCCTTGGCACTGGCGGCATTCATTCCGGCTTGGAGGATGAGGTGGAGGTCTTCGTCACAGATCTGGGCTTTTTTGTATTTTCGGACACTCCTCCTGTTCGTAAGGGTGCGGATGGTTTCGTTCATAAAAATCACTCCTTGAAAAGTTGCGGCAAGTCGATTCGAGAGCTCGCCGCTATGATTGTTTGTCAGTCCCATTATAGGTCGTCGACGTTGGCAGGAAAAGAGGATGGATGAGACAAAAATGGATTCTTTTTTCCTGTCAGGCAGTCTCCGGAGACGGTGCCTTAATCTATTGCTTGATACTGGCGATTTGATGGAAAAATATGCTATAATAAAACGATTAGATAGTGATGAAGATAGTATCTAGGAGCGATTGCATTGAAAACACAAGCACCGAAGCTTTCACAGGAGTATATTCAACCGCTGGCCGATGTCTTCAAGGTTTTGGGAGATCCGACACGGCTTCGCATTTTACGCCTTCTCATGGATGGAGAAGTTTGCGTTCGTTGTATTTCTGAAGAACTTGGCATGGGTCAATCGGCTGTATCTCATCAACTGCGTATTTTGCGGGATGCCCGCTTGGTTCAGTTCCGGCGGGAAGGTAAGAACGTGCAGTATTCCTTGGCCGATGCCCACGTATTTACGCTGCTCAACGTCGGGTTGGAGCACGTCGCCGAATAAGGGGGGCCTATGTATCTTTGTTTAATGCGCCACGGAAAGGCACAGCCTTTTTCTTTAAAAAAGCCGGATAAACAGCGGGAATTGACGGAAAAAGGCTGCTGTCAGGCCGCTTCTATGTCCTCTTGGGCCGCATCGTGGTGGCCGGAGGGAAAAACGGCACTTTGGGTCAGTCCCTATGTACGGACCTGCCAGACGGCATCTTACTTGGAACAAGAGCTGCCAATCGGGCAGTTCCATACCCATGAAGCCCTGGCTTCGGGAGACCTTGTCGCCGTATATGATCAAATTTTGAGTCAGGAAAAATCGGACGTCGTCTGCATCGTCGGCCATTCACCCTTCCTCGACCGCTGGGTTCAGGCCTGGACGGGGACAGCCGTCGACTTCAAGACCGGCAGCATGGCCCTTTTGGACTTTGACGTCCATGGCGGGCGAATCGGCTCGGCCTCTTTGCTTTTCTACGTTCATCCGAAAGCCTTGAAATTTTTGGAGGCGTCTCGTAAAAAATAACGATGGTTGGAGGTTTTATCTATGATGAAACATGTATTGTCCATTGCCGGTACCGATCCGTCCGGCGGAGCCGGGGCGGCAGCCGACTGCAAGACCTTTTGTGCTCACGGCTGCTTTGCCTTGAATGTCATTACGGCTGTTGTTTCACAGAATACACAGGGTGTTCGCGGGTATATGGACGTCACACCGGAACTGATCGCATCTCAAATTGATGCCGTATTTGAAGATATCGACGTCGATGCCGTTAAAATCGGCATGGTCAGCGTGCCCGAAACGATTCGGGTCATTGCTGAAAAATTGAAGCAGTACCGTCCGGCCTTCGTCGTCATCGACCCGGTCATGGTTGCTACCAGCGGCCATCGTCTGCTGGCTCCGGAAGCCGAACAGACCTTGAAGGACGTATTGCTGCCCTTAGCCGATGTGTTGACGCCGAACCTTCCGGAAGCGGAAGTATTGACCGGTAAAAAGATTGAAAGTTTTGAAGATATGGAAGGGGCGGCGAAAGCCATTGCCGCCATGGGAGCGAAGGCCGTATTGGTAAAAGGAGGTCACCGCATTGCCGATGCGACGGATGTCCTGTTCGACGGCGAAACATTCCATTACTATAAGGGAAAACGCATTGAAAGCACGAGCACTCATGGAACGGGATGTTCGCTGTCGAGTGCCATTGCTTCTAATTTAGCCAACGGCATGAGTCTGTCCGATGCCGTTCAGGCTGCTAAAACGTATGTCTTTGAAGGAATCGCCCATGCCGAACCGATTGGCAAAGGCCATGGCCCGATCCATCATTTCTATGAATTATATAAGAAAGCAGGTGTCAATTGATATGAACATCACATACTCTTTGAAAAAGGCCTGCTGCCTGGTCATGACGGCAGCTTCTATTGGCGGCGTCGCTTTGGCAGCAACGCCTCAGGATACGTATGAAGAAGCGGCCCGCAATATGGCGGCTCATCCCCAGGGGGCTTATACCTTGACCTTAGGCATCAAGATGCCCTTCGTCGGTGACGGTGCCGTCGTCAATCAGATCAATATCCAGGAACAGCCTTTCGTCGTCGAATCGCAAGTAAAGACCGAAGGCTTCGCTTCCCAGGCGATGGATAAAATTCACCAGAACAAGGCTTATGGCGTCCAGAACGGGAAAAAACTCGACGTCTACTATATGGACCAGGAAAAAGACGGCCAATGGATGAAGAAAAGTTATGACTTAAAGGATTCTAAACCCATTGCCAGCTATTTGACGAACGATCACAACGTCCTTTCCGGCGTAAAATCGGTTACCCGTGCCGGCGGCAACGACTATCATGTCGTCTTTGATGCATCCCGTCTCTATACGGCCTCGGATGAAGCCAACTGGAAGAAGGAAGGCATGACCGATGAACAGGTCCGTGTGTTGGCGAAGGTCCTTCAGGGACTGCAGAAAGTCGGCGATGTACAGACTGTCGTTACCATCGATCCTTCGACGAAGCGCATTTCCCGCATCAGCCTGCCCTTGACGGACCAGCTCCGAAGCCTGGCCTTGACCTTGGTTGACGAATTTGGCCGCAATGATGCTGAAAAAGCCGTATCCCAGTCTTTCATTAAAATGAGCGAAGTCAATTTGACCATTGATTATACGGCCTTGCCCCAGGGAACCCGGCTGACTGTCCCGGAAAATATCATCAAGACAGCTAAAACCGGAAAGTAATTGTAAAATTTTTGTGTAAGAATGAAGGATTATTCAAAAAAAATAAGCTAGATTGTTGACAGCGTCCCGGAAATAACGGAAAATATGATAGAAGGAATTATTTCCACTACTGTTCGTTTTATCTTCATATAGGATAGACCTGCAGCTCCGATAGGGGGCTCCGGTTGGAACGGATACAACTATATTTATTTTTAGGAGGTATATTTTGGCTAAAAAAGAAAAACTCATGGTAATTCCCTTAGGTGGCTTAGGTGAAATCGGCAAGAATATGACGGTTATCCAGTACGGAAACGATATTATCGTCATCGATGCCGGTCTGGCCTTCCCTGATGACGATATGTTCGGCATCGACCTCGTCATCCCGGACATGAGTTACTTGATTGAAAACCGGGACAAAGTACGGGCTGTCGTCATCACTCATGGTCACGAAGACCATATCGGCGGCTTGTCCTACTTACTCAATGAAGTAAACGTGCCCGTGTACGCAACGAAACTGGTATGCGGCCTCATTGAAGGGAAACTCAAAGAAAACCACATTACGAATTACACCTTGAACGAAGTTCATCACGGTGACGAAGTACAGATAGGCTGTATGAAAGTCGGCTTTATCCACACCAATCACTCTATTCCCGATGCCAGTGCCCTCTATTTCCGTACCCCTGTCGGAACGATCGTCCATACAGGGGACTTTAAAGTCGATATGACACCGGTCGACGGGAAACAGATGGACATGCACAAATTTGCAGAATTAGGCCGCCGTGGCGTACTGCTCCTGATGTCGGACAGTACCAATGCCGAACGGCCGGGGTACACTGAATCGGAAACGACGGTCGGCCATGCTTTCCGCAAGGCCTTCCGTGCAGCTAAGGGCCGTATTATCTTGGCGACATTCGCCTCGAATATTTCCCGTATCCAACAGGCTATCAATACGGCCATCCAATTCAAACGTAAGGTAACCGTTCTCGGCCGCAGCATGGTCAACAACGTTCAGGTTGCCATTGAACTGGGCTACCTCGATGTGCCCGAAGGCGTCCTCATCGAACCGGATGAGCTCAACCGTTATCCGGCTGACCAGGTCCTCATCCTGACGACGGGCAGCCAAGGCGAACCGATGGCCGGGTTGTCCCGTATGGCATCTAATAACCACCGCAGCGTCAGCATCATGCCCGGCGATACGGTCATCATTTCGGCAACGCCGATTCCCGGCAACGAAACCGGTGTCGGCCGTACCATCGACAACCTCATGCGCCTCGGTGCCAATGTCATCGCCGGTCGGGATAAGAAAATTCATGTATCCGGCCATGCCAGCCAGGAAGAACTGAAGCTCATGCTGGGGCTCATTAAGCCGAACTACTTCGTTCCGATTCACGGTGAATACCGCATGCTTCGGACCCATGGCGACTTAGCTGTCATGATGGGCGTCGACAAAGATCACGTCCTCATTGGCGACAATGGCCAGATTTTTGAATTTTCCAATCGCTCCGGTCATAAGACGGGCCATGTCAATGCCGGCCGCGTCTTCGTCGACGGCCTCGGTGTCGGCGACGTCGGCAACATCGTCATCCGCGACCGCCAGCAGCTGGCTATGGAAGGCGTCGTCATTGTCGTCATGACCTTGGCAAAGGGCACGAGCCATCCCTTGGCCGGTCCCGATATCGTATCCCGCGGCTTCGTCTATGTCCGCGATTCCGAAGAACTGATTCGCGAAGCCCACGACCGGGTTGCCGCTGTTCTCGAACGCTGTGAAGCCGGAAATATTCGCGAATGGGCTGTCATCAAGTCTCAAGTACGCGATACCCTCAGTCGGTATCTCTATGAAAAGACGCGGCGCCGCCCGATGATTTTACCGATTATTATGGAAGTATAAAACGTGACATATCGTTGTACTGTGACAGCGGGGGCATCTCTTGTCTCCGCTGTTTCGCAGTTTTTATTGGAAGGGGGAAATCCTATGGAGCAGAAGCGTGTTACGCCGCTGACGACGGCCGGTTGCTTTGCCGCCATAATGCTGCTTTTTGCGCTTCTAAGTACATTTGTACCTGTCTTTTCTTTCTTTGGCTACTTTATCATGCCCGTGCCGATGACGATTATCTTTATGAAGTACGGCCTGCGTTATGCCGTACTCCTCGGCGTCACCGTCGGTGTCCTTATGGGCATCTTCATCGATCCGATTACGGCACTCTATCAGTTCATTATCTTCGGCTCTGTCGGCCTTGCCTTGGGAGCCGGATTTCGGAATCAATGGCCGGCTGCACGTCTTTTGGGAACGGTGGCGGCTGTCTTGGCCGGTGCCTTTGCCCTGACCTGCCTCTTGGCGTATGTCGCCTTGGATATCAATATCTTTACTCAGTTCAATGACTTCTTTACCCAGCTCATGGATACACTGGAAGCCCAGTACAAGTCACAGGGCATGTCCGATGTCCAATTGACGGAAAATATGGCCCAGCTGGCACAAATCCGGGAATTGCTGCCGTCTCTTCTGCCCATGTTCTTTGCCTTGGGCATGATGATCATGGCCTATATCCATATCGCCTTTTCTCAAGTTATCCTGCGGCGCCTGGGCTTTTCGGTCGAGTCCTTTTTGCCGATTCGTTATTGGGAAATGCCTCGTTGTATGATATACTTATATATATTGGCCTTGGTCATGAAGTATTGGGGCGTTACCCGGGAGATTGACTGGCTCAATATCATCGGCATGAATCTCTCTCAGCTTGCTTACTTTTTTCTTTGTGTTCAGGGGATTGCCCTTATTTTGTACCTCATCAACCGCCGTTTCCAACTGAGAAATGGCTTGCAGGCCCTGATCCTCATCCTGTTTTTTGTCATGCCTGTTTTTTCGTATGCTGCCTTTGTGGCCGGCATCTTCGACATGCTTGCGAACTATAGAAAAAAAGATTACACGCGTTAGTGTGCAGGGGGCGGAACCATGTTTAAAAATTTGCTGTCAAGACGGTCGGACGGACCTTTTTTCCTGATTACTGTCTTGCTGATTCTTGTCATTGCCGTCTATAATTGGATCATTGCCTTGTTGGCCGTTATCCTGACCGGCGGTGCCTATGTCCTGACCCGCAAGAATCACAATGAACGCAGCCGAGAAATAAGTCAGTTTTTCGATGCCATTTCACGCAGTGTCGATCAGGCATCGACGTATGCTGTACAGAACCTGCCTATCGGCATTGCCATCATCGATATGCAGTCGAATCTGTGCTGGGCTAACAGCGTTTTTCGTGATTGGGTAGGCGATATCGACAATGATCAGAAGCTGGATCATATCATGCCCAATTTGAAAGTTGATAAATTTTGGGGAAAATCGGGCTATTTTTTTGAACACATCAGCGAACGATATTACCGCGTCGTCTATAAGTACTTGCAGACCGAAGCGGCAGAAGATGACAACTACCTCATCCTTTACTTTGAAGACATTACCGATACGGAACGGCAGAAGATAAATTCTTTGGCAGCTGTCCCCGTTTTTTGCGATATCGAAATCGACAATATGGAAGAAGTCGCCAAGGGGATGACGGCCGTCCAGCGGGCGACGTTGGTGACCAATGTCAACAACGCTCTCATTGGCGAACTGTCCGGGCATAACTGCTTCATCCGCGGCTACGGCAATGAAAAGTACATCGCCTGTATGAGTCGGGAAACACTCGAATTTTATAAAGAGAACAACTTTGCTTTCTTAGAAAAAATTCGTGCCATCCATACGGTAAACCAGATTCCCGTTACCCTCAGTATGGGCGTGGCTCTCTTTCCGAGCGACGTCATCGCTGCCGGTAAGGCCGACTTCAATGAATTAGCCGATAAAGCCCGGGCAGGCCTCGATTTGGCTTTAGGGCGCGGCGGTGACCAGGTCGTCGTCTATGAAGACGATGGGTCACCTCATTTTTATGGCGGTAAAACGCGGAGCGTCGAAAAGAATACTCGCGTACGGGCCCGCGTCGTATCCCAAGCCATCCATGAACTCATTGACAATAGTGAAATGGTCCTGGTTATGGGGCACGAACGGGAAGATTATGACAGCCTCGGTGCTGCCGTCGGCGTCGCGCACATGGCCCGTCTGGCTGAAAAGCCGGTCCATGTCGTCCTCAGCGATCAGGCCGATGCCGTTCAGCGCCTGACGTCGGAACTGATGGATGATCCTGACTTCAAAGACTTGATCATTTCCCCGGAAACGGCAGAAAAAATTTGCAATAACCAGACCCTGCTGTTCATCACCGATACGCATCGGCCGGATATGACGGCGGCGCCGGCACTTTTGACCAAGACCGATCACCGCGTCGTCATCGACCACCACCGCCGCAGTTCGGATTTTATCCAAAAACCGCTGCTTACGTATACTGAAACGTCGAGTTCGTCGACGAGTGAACTCGTAACGGAACTCTTACAGTATTTCCAGGAAGATGTAGATCTGGCTAAAATCGAAGCGACGGCCCTCTATGCGGGTATCGTCGTCGATACCAAAAACTTCGCCGTCCAGACCGGCGTCCGTACCTTTGATGCGGCTTCTTATCTTCGTCGCTGCGGAGCCGATCCCGACATCGTCCGCGATCTGTTCAGCTGTGATTTTGATACTGTAAAGGACCGGGCTGCCATCCTGTCGGGAGCCCGCATTAAAGACGGCATTGCTGTCGCAAGTTGTCCTAAGGGACAGGCTAATGCCATGATCATTGCCGCACAGGCTGCCGATGCTTTGGTTAATATCGACAAGGTCGAAGCCAGCTTTACTTTTTACTACCTCGACGACGGCTATATTGGCGTCAGTGCCCGATCGCGAGGCGATATCAATGTACAACTCGTCATGGAAGCCATTGGCGGCGGCGGTCATCGCACCGTAGCCGGTGCCCAGGTCAAAGGGCGCACGATGGAAGAAGCACAAGACGTCGTCATGGCGGCTCTCCGTGAAACGTTAGATAAAAATAAGGAGATTGATGAAAAATGAAGGTAATTTTATTAGAAGATGTAAAGAAACTCGGAAAAAAGGGGGACATCGTCGAAGTCTCCGAAGGCTATGGCCGCAACTTCCTCCTGCCCCGTAAATTAGCAGCGCCGGGCACGTCGGAAAATATCAACGATGCCAAGCAGAAGAAAGCCGCAGCTCAGCATAAGGCCCAGGTAGCATCAGACGAAGCCGTCATCTTGGCCAGTCAGCTCAAGAAAGTAGAGCTCACGATTCCCGTTAAAGTCGGTGAAGGCGGCAAAGTATTCGGAGCCATTACCGGAAAGAACATCAGTGACGCTGCGAAGGAACAGTATGACATCGACCTTGACAAGAAGAAAGTTGAAATCAAGGATCCGATTAAATCCGTCGGCGACTACGATGTCACCATCCGTGTTCATCCGACCATTACCAGTGTCATTAAAATACACGTTGTAGAAGGCTGATTCACTAGCCGCAAGAGGTTACAATGAAAGAATTATTGGATAAACTGTTACAGCGCCATAAGTACTTAGAACCTACGGCGGAGGAAGAACTCCGCCGCCAGGTTAATGTGCTTTATGGCGCTTTTACTGGCCTTATAGGGTCTGAAAAAATGGTTCTCCGTGCCAGCAAATACTCAGCCTTGTCGTACATTCATTCTGAAGACCCTCGCCAGCGTCTGGTCGGACTGCAGCGTCTCATTTACGAAGACGTATCGTACGATAAGGTGCCCGGTGACGACGAAGTCATCAATGTTCTCAATGAGCTTGAAATGGTCCTTGCCGAAATGCTGGCCCGTCAGGCCGTTGAGGAACGACTGGAAAAGAAAATTACTCAGCGCATGGACGAAAAGCAGCAGGAATACGTGCGGGAAATCAAGATGGAACTCATCAAAGAAGAACTGCACGATGTAGAAACGCAGCAGACCAAGCGCAAGCTCAAAGAATTGGATGACCTCGAAAAGGTCGAACTTACGGAATCGGTCATGGAACGGGTACGGCCGAAACGGCTCAGTGCCATCGTCGGTCAAGAACGGGCCGTCGAAGCCATGCAGAGTAAGCTGGCTTCCGTCTATCCCCAGCATCTGCTCCTCTACGGACCGCCCGGCGTCGGCAAGACGACGGCTGCCCGCATCGTCCTCGATGAAGCAAAGAAACTGGCCTTTACGCCCTTTGGTCCTAAGGCTCCCTTTGTGGAAACGGACGGGACGACCCTTCGTTGGGATTCGCGGGATATGACCAACCCCCTCATCGGTTCGGTTCACGATCCGATTTATCAGGGGGCTCGCCGCGATTTGGCCGATACGGGCATTCCGGAACCAAAACCGGGTCTGGTCACCGAAGCTCATGGCGGCATCTTATTCATCGATGAAATCGGTGAAATGGATCCGATGCTGCTCAATAAATTGTTAAAAGTCATGGAAGATAAACGGGTTCGCTTCGAATCGGCTTATTACGATGAAGACGATCCCAACGTTCCCCAATATATCCGCAGACTCTTTGCCGAAGGGGCACCGGCGGATTTCATTCTCATCGGAGCCACGACGAGAGACCCGTCGGAAATCAATCCGGCCATTCGCTCGCGCTGTGCAGAAATCTTTTTTGAACCTCTCATTCCGACGGACATCGAAAAAATCGTTTCTCATGCAGCGGAACAACTGGGGGCGTCCCTTGAGGACGGCGTCGCTAAATCTATTGCCGAATTTACCATTGAAGGGCGAAAAGCCGTCAACATTCTGGCCGATACCTACGGATTGGCCGTATTCCAGTCGGGAAATAAAGATCAGGTACGCATTACCAAGGACCATGTCCGCCGCGTCGCCCAGATCAGCCGACTCGTTCCCTATGTGACGGAAAAGGCCAGCAATACGCCGGTCGTCGGCAAGGTATTCGGCCTTGGCGTTGCCGGGTACCTGGGATCTGCTATTGAAATCGAAGCCGTTGCCTTTCCGGCGCGAGAACCGGGAAAAGGATACTACCGATTCAATGATACGGCAGGCTCCATGGCCAAGGATTCGATGTTCAATGCGGCAGCTGTTATGCGCCGCGTGACGGGGAAAGAACTTTCCGATTACGACGTCAACATCAATTTTGTTGGCGGCGGCAATATCGACGGCCCGTCGGCAGGTTGTGCCATTACGACGGCCCTTATTTCAGCCGTATCCGGCGTGCCCGTCCGTCAGGACATGGCCCTCACCGGGGAAATCTCTATCCAAGGTCAGGTCAAACCCGTCGGCGGCATCTTTGAAAAAGCCTACGGGGCCTGCCAAGCCGGCATGAAGGGCATCATCATCCCTAAGGAAAATTCTCATGACATTCCGGAACGCCATCTGGGACTCGATATCCATTATGCCGCTGATATTGACGACGTACTGAAATTGATGTTGGTCAAATAGGGGGAATCATAGTATGGAACAGCGGGTGCCACCGCAGAATGTCGAAGCCGAACAAGCTGTCCTCGGAGCTATGCTCCTAAGCCACGATGCGGTCATCTTGGCGATGGAACGACTGCAGTCACACGACTTTTACCGGGATGTCCACCGCGTCATCTTTGAGGGCATGGAACATCTGCACCGGGAAAATAAAGAAATCGACGTCATTACCTTAACCGAAGAGCTGCGGCGCATGAAGCGCCTGGATGATGTCGGCGGCGTCGAATACGTCCTGCAGCTGCCCAATATGGTCGCGACGGCAGCCAACATCGAATATCACGCCAACATCGTTTCTGAAAAAGCCTTGGCGCGGAACCTTATTTCGACGTGTACGGAATTGACGGCTGAAGCCTACGACGGAGAAAAGGAACCGGAGGACCTCCTCGACGATGCCGAACGAAAGATTCTGAAGCTGTCGGATACGAAAAATCGCGGCGACTTTGCCTCTGTCGGCGCCGTCGTCGAAACGACCCTCGATAAAATTACCAAACTTTATGAGAATAAGGCCGGTCTTACGGGCCTTCCTACGGGATTTCGCGACCTCGACCGCATGACATCGGGCCTTCAACCGTCTGATCTCATCCTTGTCGCCGCCCGGCCCAGTATGGGTAAGACGGCCTTTACCCTGAACATTGCTCAGAATGTCGGAGTCCGTCAGCGAAAGACGGTGGCCTTCTTTTCCCTGGAAATGTCTCAGGAACAGCTCGTACAGCGCCTGCTCTGCCAGATCGCCCATATCGATTCACAAAAGCTGCGTACGGGTCAGCTCAACAGTGACGACGAATGGACGCGCCTTACCGATGCCTGCGACAAGCTCTATGAATCGCCGGTCTACATCGACGATACGCCGGGGATTTCCGTTGCCGAAATGCGTTCTAAGGCGCGGCGGCTAAAGTCAGAGCATGGCCTGGACCTCATTATCGTTGACTACCTGCAGCTCATGCAGGGGCGTAACTCGGAAAGCCGCCAGCAGGAAATCTCTGAAATTTCCCGATCCCTGAAGGCCTTAGCCCGGGAACTCAAAGTGCCTTTGATCGCCTTGTCTCAGCTCAGCCGAAGCGTAGAAAGCCGTCAGGACAAGCGGCCAATGCTCAGTGACCTCCGTGAATCGGGGGCTCTTGAACAGGATGCCGACATCGTTTCCTTCTTATATCGAGAAGACTATTACGATAAGGAAACGGAAAACCAGCACATTACGGAAGTCATCCTGGCGAAGCATCGTAACGGGCCGGTCGGCTCGGTCAAACTTTACTTTAAAAATGAATTTACTTTGTTCCTCAACTTGGATACGCAGCACGAAGGATAACGTGCTGCGTTCTTTTTGAAGAGGGAAAGAAAAAAATAAAAAAATACTTGCATTATTCCAGACTGTGTAGTATACTAATTAAGTCAGCGGTTCTTCCGAGAGGTCGGAAACACTTTTGATTTCGAAGAAAAAGGACAAGAAACTGATGAAAGTTCTTGACAGAACATCAAGTCTTAGTTATAATAGACTATGTTCTATGGAACGATAAGCCAACGTAGCTCAATTGGTAGAGCAACTGACTTGTAATCAGTAGGTTGTAGGTTCAAGTCCTATCGTTGGCTCCAAAAAATGGTGGGGTTCCCGAGTGGCTAAAGGGAGCAGACTGTAAATCTGCCGGCGTTCGCCTTCGAAGGTTCGAATCCTTCCCCCACCACCAATGTCGCGGGGTGGAGCAGTTGGTAGCTCGTCGGGCTCATAACCCGAAGGTCGTAGGTTCAAGTCCTGCCCCCGCTACCAAATTTTTTTTTACTAGTCTTAGTAAGAAACAACTTCATACAAGGCTTTGACCTGTATACAAGCTGTTGTAGCTCAGTCGGTAGAGCGTATCCTTGGTAAGGATAAGGTCACCGGTTCAATCCCGGTCAATAGCTCCACACATGGCGGCTTAGCTCAGTTGGCTAGAGCATGCGGTTCATACCCGCAGTGTCCAGAGTTCGAATCTCCGAGCCGCCACCACACTGATAACCTCGTATATACGGGGTTATTTCTATATGCAGACATATTTTTTGCTTAATTTATTGTTTTTTTTAGCAAAGAATATGGATATGTGATAAAATGCAAGTGATAGATGTTTTTTAAAGGAGGAATTATCATGGCAAAAGAACATTTTGAAAGAACGAAACCGCATGTCAACATCGGCACGATTGGTCACGTCGACCACGGCAAAACGACATTAACGGCAGCTATCACCAAAGTTTTGGCTGAAAAAGGCTACGCTAAATTCGAAGACTATGCCGACATCGACAAAGCTCCGGAAGAACGTGAACGCGGTATTACCATCAACACTGCACACGTTGAATATGAAACGGACAAACGTCACTATGCACACGTTGACTGCCCGGGCCATGCCGACTATGTTAAAAACATGATCACCGGTGCTGCTCAGATGGACGGTGCTATCCTCGTCGTATCCGCTGCTGACGGCCCGATGCCGCAGACTCGTGAACACATCCTCTTGGCTCGCCAGGTCGGTGTACCGGCTATCGTTGTATACCTCAACAAAGCTGACCAGGTTGATGATCCGGAACTGTTGGAACTCGTTGAAATGGAAGTCCGCGATCTCCTCAGCTCTTATGATTTCCCCGGCGACGATGTACCTATCATCGTTGGTTCTGCTCTTAAAGCCCTCGAAGGCGACGAAAGTGAAATCGGCAAACCGTCTATCCTCAAATTGATGGATGCCGTTGACGAATACATCCCGACCCCGCAGCGTCCGACGGACCAGCCGTTCTTGATGCCTGTCGAAGACGTCTTCACCATCACCGGCCGCGGCACTGTTGCTACGGGCCGTGTTGAACGTGGCGAATTGAAAGTCGGCGATAACGTTGAAATCGTAGGCCTTGCTGATAAACCGAAAGATACGGTTGTTACGGGCGTTGAAATGTTCCGTAAGATCCTCGACAGCGCAGAAGCCGGCGACAACATCGGTGCTCTGCTCCGTGGTGTTGACCGTAAAGAAATCGAACGCGGCCAGGTTCTCGCAAAACCGGGCACGATTCATCCGCATACGAAATTCAAAGCACAGGTCTATGTCTTGACGAAAGATGAAGGCGGCCGTCATACGCCGTTCTTCAATGGCTATCGTCCGCAGTTCTACTTCCGTACCACGGACGTAACGGGCGTCATCCAGCTTCCGGAAGGCACTGAAATGTGCATGCCTGGCGATAACGTCAAAATGGACGTCGAATTGATCACTCCGATTGCTATCGAAGCTGGTCTCCGCTTCGCTATTCGTGAAGGCGGCCGTACCGTCGGTGCCGGCGTCGTCTCCGAAATCGAAGGCTAATTACCATACACCCAGCAGATACGCAGGTATCTGTTAACAGAAGCTATAATGGCTGTGAGATTTTCTCCCGCTGTTATAGCTTCTTTTTTGTTGTCCGAGGGGAGCATCCGGGGGCTTTTCATGATATAATAATGGCACATAGTTTTATAATTTGCTTTTTCTGTATGTGCGTACACAGGAGGTACTGTCTATGAATCTTGCTGCCAATACGGTTCAGGCTGCCAGCACCGTCCGGGCTGACGTTAAGAACCAAGTTACGGAAGGCGTTTCGGCCCTTGGCCAATTCAATGATTTCTTACTGAATTATGCACCGGACATCATTGCCGCCATCATCATCTTCATCATCGGTCGCTATATCGCCGGAGCTATAAAAAAACTGGCCATTCGCATGATGACCCATGCCAATTATGACCATACAGTCATTACCTTTGTCAGTCAAATCATTTACTATGCCCTCATGGCCATTGTCCTCTTGTCGGCTCTCAACAAGCTGGGGATTCCTACGAATTCCTTCTTGGCCGCCTTCGGTGCCTTCGGCTTGGCTGTCGGCTTAGCCTTGCAGGGCAACCTGTCAAACTTTGCGTCAGGTCTGTTGATTTTAGTCTTTAAGCCCTTTAAAGCCGGTGACTGGATCGCTGTCGGCGGTGTAGAAGGCAGTGTCAAGGGCATTCAAATGCTGAATACGGCCATTACCACCAAGGACAACAAGACCGTCTTTATCCCGAACTCGACGATTACGACGTCTCAAGTTTCCAATAGCTCATATCAAACGGAGCGCTATATTACCTTCTTATTTGATATTGGCTATAACAATGATCACCATAAGGCCATCGCCTTGTTGAAACAGATCTTTAAAGAGGAACCTCGTATCCTCAACGCCGACGATTTAGAAATCGGAATCAAGGAATTCGGTGACAACTCGGTGCGAATTGCAGCCTATCCGAAGGTTGCCAAGGCCGATTACCTGCCTGTATTCTACGATACCATGTCCAAGGTCAAGGACACCTTTGATGCCAACGGCATTGATATCCCGTATCCGCAGCGAGTCGTTTATATTCAAAAAGACGATGAGTGAGTGCCGATGTACCGTAAAGCTATCCCTTTTGTTTGGGATAGCTTTTTTTTTGAAAAAAAATAGTCCGGCCGATATGAAGCGCGGCCCTCGTTCTGCCGGCGGACTGTCGGTTCGGCTGCTTTTGATGTGATTAAAATAAATTGATTTATTCTTCCTACTTGGTATATAATCATATCATGTTATTATAGAATTGATATTTTTTAAATCAATTCTATTTTAGAATTTAATAACTTAGAAAAGAAAGGAAGAATCTCTATGATGGTATTTTTATTGGCATTATCCCCGATTCTATGGCTTATCCTATCGCTGGGTTTCTTTAAGATGCCGGGCTTTAAGGCCTGTCCCATTGCCTTGGTACTTGCCTTAGCCGTGGCACTGACGGCGTATCAAATGGATGGGCAAGATGCCGCTTCGGCGGCCTTAGAAGGCGTGGCCCTGGCGTGCTGGCCTATTTTATTGGTTATCATCGCGGCAATTTTTACGTATAATCTCGCCGTACATACGAAGAGCATGGATATTATCAAACATATGCTTACGACAGTCAGCAAGGATCGCCGAATCCTGGCCCTTCTCATTGCCTGGGGATTCGGTGCCTTCATGGAAGGCATGGCCGGTTTCGGTACGGCCATTGCGATTCCGGCGTCGATGTTGGCGGCCCTTGGCTTCAATCCTATTAAGTCCATTCTCGTCTGTTTAGTCGCTAATTCCGTTCCTACGACGTATGGCTCTATTGGGATTCCGGCCAGTACCTTGGCCAATCTGACCGGTCTCGATCCTGTCCTGATTTCTTCCTATATTAGCCTGCAGCTGCTGCCGCTCAATCTGATTTGTCCTTTTCTCATCGTCCTTATTATCGGCGGATCCCTGAAAGCCTTGAAAGGCGTCTTCCTGATTACGCTGCTGTCCGGACTGGCTTTAGCCGTACCGGAGCTCATCATTTCATCCTTTGTCGGTCCTGAGCTGGCCGTCATGGGGGCATCGGTCGTCATTATGGCCGTCATTATCTTGTATTCCCGGTTTCAGTCGAGGGAGGCATCGGAATACACCATGGATATCCATCCGGCTCATGTCCCGCTTAAAGGGGGGCTGCTGGCCTGTCTGCCTTTTATTCTGATCTTTATCTTTCTGCTGATGACGTCGAAGCTCGTGCCCTTTATCCATGGTCCGCTCATGGCCATTAAATCGTCGGTCTCGATTTATACCGGTGAAGGCGGCGTTCCCTATACCTTTGTATGGGTGAATACGCCGGGGATTCTTATCCTATTGGCAGCCTTTATCAGTGGCAAGGTGCAGTCCTCCAGCTTTGGGGAAATGCTGACCGTCCTCGGTCATACCATTGTAGGCCTTCGCAGTACGATCATTACCATTATTGCCGTCATTGCAACGGCAAAGGTTATGGGATACAGCGGTATGACTTCAGAAATCGCCCAGACGGCTGTCAATGCGACGGGATCCCTGTACCCGGCCATTGCGCCCTTGGTCGGGTCAATCGGTACCTTCATCACCGGTTCCGGGACGTCGAGCAACGTTTTGTTTGGCAATCTTCAGACTGATGCAGCTGTCGCCATCAATGCTGATAAAGGTTGGTTGGCTGCGGCGAATGCAGCCGGAACTTGTGCCGGCAAGATGATTTCGCCGCAGAGCATTGCCATTGCTGTCGGGGCGATTTCCCTAAAGGGGAAGGATAATGAGATTTTACAGGCCATTGTGAAAGTATATATCCCGTATATCCTTATTTTAGGGGTAGTCGTTTATTTTGGTCAGGCCCTTATTCCCTGAATCACTAGGGGAGAGGCGGACACGATGTATGTCGTGTCCGCTTTTTTTATGGGGTTTACCCTG